>JANWHZ010000042.1 GCA_025450135.1 Candidatus Saccharimonadales bacterium | reverse complement strand
TCCTAAATCGGACGCTCTTCAAGGGAATTGGCAGCGCACAAATCCTGACGTATCCGCTTCCTCTAATGCTTGCAATCGTCGCGGGAGCGATGGCTATCGGCTTACTGGCCGGTACATTGCCTGCTATCCGAGCTGGACGCTTAGACCCGATCGACGCACTCCGACACGAGTAATTACGGATGTATTTTTAATTCCAGAATCAGTATTGTCTACTAGTTATCATGCATTGCACTAAAATGTCATTCCTATGCTAGTCGCTACATATCTCGCAGTCACATGCTATCGCGGGATGCTTACAACAATAATAACCCTGACTTAGGTCGTACTTTATTCCCTCCGCGCTGCTGTCCTCTCTGTACTATATATGTCAACTATATTGCTTTAGTTTCAATTAACGTGTATACTTCGCGCGAAGTTCCTGTGTGATGTGGGGTGGGACATAACGCGCTGTTAGTTATTAGTTTTCCCTGTAATAACTTTAAGTTTAGGATACCGGTGAGTATGAGACTACAAAAAGTCGCGGTCATCATCCCTTGTTACAACGAAGAAGTAGGTATTGCTACTGTAATAAATGGCTTTGACCGTACTGAGTTGCACCGACGTGGATATGAGCTTGAGATTATCGTTATAGACAACAACTCGACCGACAGAACCGCCGTCATTGCCCATCTTGCAGGCGCCCGGGTAATCCATGAGCGCAAAAAAGGCAAAGGTTATGCGCTCCGTACAGGCTTTAATAATATCGATCCAGGTACGGAGTACGTGGTGATGCTCGACGGTGATGCAACGTATGACTCAAGTGAGGTATTAAGATTGCTCGAACCGTTGCGAGATAACTTCGCTGACGTCATTATAGGATCGCGTCTCGGCGGCAAGATGGAACCGGGCGCCATGCGGCTATTCAACCGCGCTGGTAATTGGGCCTACACTATGCTTGTTCGCCATTTTTATCAAGTAGGGGTCACAGATGTGCTGACAGGCTATTTTGCCTGGAAACGCCCAGTTATTGACAACCTTACGCCACATTTAACATCGTCCGGATTCGCCATTGAGATGGAAATGGTCACTAAGATGGCACGTATGGGGTACGAAATTTATTCTGTACCGATCGGCTACAGTCCTCGCAGAGGGGAGTCGAGCTTACATCCCATTCGCGACGGGTATCGCATTCTTAAGATGTTCTTCAGAAATCTCCGTTGGTCTCCAGAACCGTCACAAGTTCGAGAGAGTGAGGCAATAAGTGAAGCATGAAAATAGTTTTTGTCTCTGACGCAATTTATCCTTACTTCAAGGGTGGCAAAGAGAAACGGCTATACGAACTAAGTACCCGGCTAGCAGCGCTGGGTCACGAGGTTCATATTTACACCATGCACTGGTGGAGCGACCCTGAGACCGTACGGCTAGAAGATGGCGTCCGCTTGCATGCACTCTGCCCGAGATATGACCTATACCACGGTGACAGGCGTAGCATCTTTGAAGGAATAGCTTTTGGGTTGGTATGTTTTAAACTTATGACCACCAGCTTCGACATCATTGACGTTGACCATATGCCGTTCTTCCCCATGCTCAGCACATGGCTAGTGTGTAAGTTGCGCGGCAAGAAGTTATATGGGACATGGCACGAAGCACTGTCTACACAAGAATGGATCAAATACATGGGCAGAGGTGGTTACATCGCTGCAGCTATCGAGGCACTTAGTATTCGGCTGCCCTATGCCATAACTGCTTCGTCGTCGCATACGCAGCATTTACTATCTGCCCGGCATCATCGCACAAAGCATATCGCAGTCGTGACACCTGGCATTGACATAACAATGATCCGAGACGTTGCACCAGCTATGACTACATGCGACATCTTATACGTTGGCAGGTTAGTAAAAGACAAGCGTGTTGATCTGCTTGTACGAGCCATGGCACTTGTAGTCCAGCAGCAGCCAAATGTTACGTGTATTATTGTTGGCAAGGGTGCTGAGTTGCCGAATATAGAGCGCCTTATTCACCAGCTCAACCTGGACAATAACGTCGCTATACTACCACCATTGCCAACAGCAATTGAAATCTATGCTCTCATGAAGCGCGCCAAGGTGTTCGTGCTACCTTCAATACGAGAAGGTTTCGGTATTGCCGCTCTTGAAGCGCTTGCCTGTGGAACGCCGGTAGTTACGACTGATAGCCCTGCGAACGCCAGCAAAGACCTCGTGGTGGCTGGCAAAACGGGTACGGTGGTGGCCCTCAAAGATAATGAGATTGCGACTGCTATTCTCAACTGGATAGGCACCGACACGCCACGAGCGGCAATTGCAGACTCTGTGAGTAGTTTCGACTGGCAGCTACTTGCCCACAAGCAAGTAAGCATCTACTCCAAGTTGAGCTAATACGTACCTTATTGCTTTGTGGCAGCAGCCTGGAATACAGCGTAAGCTTGCTTTTGAATACCAGGCGCAGTAATGAGACCGAAGAAGTTTTCATTCGTTGATGGATCGGTACCTGCGTCTTGATAGGTGTAGTAAAAGAATGGGCCGGCCCAGTCATAGGTGTGGTACAAGTTGATTGCGTCAGTCAGTATTAAAGCCTGGCGTCCTTCATCTACAACGAATGGGTTTGCGCTAAGGTTCGGATTAGATACTGTCGAGACAGGTCCAGGACCGCCGGTAGGCGCGCCGAACTCGGTGATCCAGATTTTCTTGCCTCCGTCACCGTTCGCAACCATTAGGCTACGTAAGCTCAAGTTGGGTCGGGCCATCTGCGTCCACGCATCGTCTGCATTATCCGCTGGCGTCAGCGGAAATGTATATGGGTGGTCGGCCACTGCATCAAAGTAGCCATGGGCACCAGCGGCATACATGCCTGCTAGAAAATCGTACGGTGCATAACTGCCATTTCCGGTAGCCTGCGGTGACAGACCAGCAGTAATGACATATGCCTGTAAATCAGCAGTATGGAGTGCAATATAAGTGTCGTGCAAAAGTGCAGTATATTGCATCGGATTGGCAGCAGGTTGCCAAAAAACAAGGTTGTTTGGCTCGTTCCATATTTCCCAGTAATGCAAACCCTTTGTTTCATAGCGATGAGCAGCAGCAGCCGCGAAAGACGCAAACTGGGATGTGCTGGCTGGCGCGCATTTATTCGTCGAGCTACAACTACTTTGTCTCGCCCAAGCTGGTGTGTAATCAAGAATCGCAAGGATAGCAATATTTCGAGCGTTAATAGCTCCGACTATTCGATCGTATTCTGCCCAGTCATATGTTTGACTGTCCTTAGGTTGAATTAGACTCCAGTCAAAGTCCAGCCTAATCCAACGCGCACCCGATGCCTTGATACCATCAAGCCGGCTTGCTAATTGTTGGTCGTCAAGGGATGGTAGCGAGCTGCCGGCTGCAATGCCAAGTGCTTGCTGATCGGTGACAAAACTCGTAGCAGGAGCAGGAATATTCGCTACAGCTATCACTGGCGGCTGCGAGGTGGCATTTTGCTGCGTGCCCGGAACATTCCGGGAGGTGAACGCCGATTCCATAAATGTTTTAGCGTGCTCCAACCCTGCTTCAATTGGTGCCGCTACCGGGGCTGGCCAGCCAATTACAATACTGATGCTCATTCCTACCAGCACAAAGCCAATAGCAGCAGTTTGGCGCCACTTATATGGCCATAGCTGTTGCATGCGTCGTAGCTGCCCCATCCCAGCAGCGAAATTGTTTATAATTGACATCATATCTGCAATATATTATTATATTATAGCATATCGCTCACTACATCTGATAGCGCAGACTTATGATGCATGCAGCATTTAATTTCAACGATCACACCGTGCAACTGCGTTTGCTCGCAATTGCTGCGGCCATTCTATGTATCATTTGTCTATGCGCCTGGGAATATAGCAAGCATATTGACAAGCGCAGAGGAGTTATCCTCGGCGCGCTAATGACTTTCAGCATTCTCATAATTGGTTATGTATTAGCGGCATTAGGAGGAGTATTCTAATGCCGCATAATACTACGGTTGCTCTTAGCACCAGTCATACACTCTCACGCATATTACACAAATATGCCGACTGGAAAATTGCGGCAACTCAGGCAGAAAAGCGCTGCCATAAATCAAGCGATACGATTTTGCTCACGTTTGACGACTACGGTACCGAAACCGAAGTACGCTGCCTGTTGCGTACTCTTGCCGACAAGAATTCAAAAGCAATGTTTTTTCTTGTCGGTTCCTGGGCTGCTGAGCACCCGGATCTCGTCCGGGAAATTGAGCAAGCCGGGCATATTGTTGGCAACCATACATACACCCACGCGAACCTACTGAAGTTGAGTGATAGTAAGGCACAGGAAGAAATCAACCGTGGGCTACAAAGTCGCTGGCTCAGAGCACCACAAGGTCGCGCTGACAGACGAATACGAAATCTGGCCGAGTCGCTCGGTTTTTCACTTTGCTATTGGACTATCGATAGCCGTGACTGGACAAATGCGAGCGTCGCAACCATACGACATACGATTTTATCTGAGCTGCATCCTGGTGCGGTTATCTTGTTCCATATCCACGGACGACACACGCTCGAGATATTACCTAAGCTTATTGATGATATCCGTTCGCACGGTTACGAAGTAACTGCACCATCAGAAGATTGGTAACTTCGAGTTTTATCGATAAATACGTATATTACCTGACGTGTAAACAACGTCCTTGTTGGCAGTCAAAAAGCCGACTGGTGGCCGATAGTAGATTACAGCGGCGCCGTCATAAGCTGGTACCTGATTAAACACGGTGTTACCATAGTCGAGAACAACGTAGCTGTCGATAGGAATTGCGCCCGGTACAAGAGTCGGCTGGCCAAATATGGCACCGTAAGTAATTGCCTTACGCCGCATGAACTCGTCGCTATAGATTCGTGAGCCAACTGGAGGACTAGTTGCAAGCCAATGTGCAGCAGCGATCTCTTCCTGATGCGTATAGTATGCCTGATAGTACAGCCCATCGTTGGCTAGGGGCAACACGGGTCGGTAGCCGCCAGTCAGGGCCGGAGCTAAGCCGGATAGTACTACGAAGAAAATTACCAAACCTGCGGCGAATATTCCCTCGCGCAAATACGCAGGGATGCGTGCAACTTTGAGCAACCACAGGCCAGCCAACACAATAGGCAGCGCCAGCACGAGTAATGCTTGCTGGACAACACGCGTTGCTCCGTAGTTGATAGCAGCTGGTAAATACGCTTGAGCACCGATTAGAACCAACGAGGCAACACCGAGCAACACATATGGACTAGGCAAACCGAACTTGCGTTTTCGAAGAAATAACGCCAGTGCCAGTCCTAGCACAAGTAGGCCTTCTATTGTCAGCGCATATATACTGCGTACTCCGTCATATACCTGGGCCAGGAAGGTGGGGGATACATGCAATCGAGACGCGAACCCTGTCAAAGGCGCAGCCCGCTGATACTCAGCTTGCAATGGATATTTGCTTACTACGCTAGTAGGATAGTACTGATTGGCAGGGAGCACTCGGGTCTGTTCCATGACAGCCGCATAGTGCACGACAGAACTTGGGGACTTCGGTGGTGTAGCCGACGCGCTGCCGTTAATCTTCTGGCTTATAGTAGCAGTAATAAGCCCGAGCGTTTGATAGACATTGGACGACGTCTGCGTTATGATCGAACCCCAGACAACAAGCGCTACCAATGCCGCCGCTATGACAGTTGGCCGGTAAAGCTGCGTAAGCGCATCAAAGGCAGCTATGCTTTTGGCTCGCAGTAAGCGGGCAATGCCCTTCCAGCTAAGAGCCATTACAAGTGCAATCACCAGCGTCGCAAGAGCAACATAGCTCGTGGAGTAGTGCGATAAAACCATACCTAGCAAGAAAAGAAAGCTGAGCAGTGCCCTGGTCCGTCGCCCAAGTGTAACGTCTAGCCCTACGTAGAGAGAAAGTACAAAAAATAGAAGTGCGGTTTCCTGGCGGTTCAGCATCATGATATCAGTCATAAAAGTCGGGAAAAACAAGAATACTATTGTCGCCAACAACGCCCGTTTAGAGCTAACATACGACTTTAAAGTCTGGTACATAATTGGAGCAGCCAATGCGAAAAACAATTGGAATACAACTTTAAAAACATATGGGTCTGCAATGCCAGTCAACTTCTGAATGATAGTCGGCAAGATTGTAATACTCAGGCAAGCCGTGTAGGCGTCTTGGTAGTACGACATGTGCCACGCGGCGTGTTGCAGTGTCAGTTGGAAGACCTGGAATTCTTGGAGTACATCATGACCGGTAATATTCCAACCGCGTAGCGAAGAGCCAAAAAGCAGAGTCAGGCAAATGCCATACAGCAGCCAGCCGTAGTAATGGATGAGCGTGTGCCCCCAAATTACTATGATTAAAACGAGTACCCCGATTGCGCCGAGGGCTAGACCAGCCAACCCAGCTGATCCACCGTTGTTCAAAGTTGTAGCGCCGGCAGCGGCAATCATCGGCAGCAGGAGGCCAATACCTATTGCGGCTATCGCTTGCTGCAGCCCACCTGCCATCTTATGCGGCCGATGGATAAATCGGAACCGTCTCGGCGTCCGCAAGAATGCGACGGCTGCCAAAAACACTGTTGCCAACCCAAACGTATACACCAAGGGTTGGACGCTCAACGGTTCTGGCTTACCTAGTACAATGTATGTTTCGTTAAGTACCAACCCACCCACCATCAGGATTAGTAAACTGAGACCAACGCTGTAGCTCAATGTCCTAAAGCCTGAACTACCTTGGCGTGCAGGCCGTATGCTGCGCCAAGCCAGAAATCCAGGGACAAAAAGCAGGAACGGCAACGACACGACAGTATGTGCAACTGGTGACGACGATCTGAGCAATATTATCATCCAGGCCACAATAAGTCCCCAACAAAGCATAAGGTGGGCCAGACTCGTAAGAATATGCGCTACCATGGTGCGCCGATCACGTAAAAGCTGGATGTAGCCATGAGCTAGACCAGCCAAAACCAATGCCTCCTCGGCAAGCTGGATATAAGGGAAGAGTACGGCTGTTACACGATGTCGTCGGATGGCGTATACCCCCCACCAGAAGTAAAGAAGTTGCGGCACGACGACGGCAAGTAGCGGTACCCAATAAGCATTCCACACCGCAGCAGCCATCATAATCAGCGTAAATAGTATCGGGAAAGGGAAGACCGGGGGAGCTAGATGGTTGCTCAGGTGAAACTTAAGGTTAAACGGGCCACGCGTATACGAACGGAGAAGATATTGTATAAGCGTCTGGCCACGTTCATGATGTAAGACTGCTTTCGACATCAGATAAAAGGACCTATCAGGGTAGGCTGCGCGAAGCCGTATACTGAGGTCTCGATCTTCGATTTTGGCCATGTCTTCACGCCAGCCGCCTGCCTCTTTAAGCATCTCTACCGGGAATGAGCTGCTGGCTCCATATAACTCTTTCACGGTGGCGCGTTCAGGAAGCGGCATGGCAGTCTTAAGGCGGCTTTGGATGTAATTTGTAAAGCGCCGGAAAGGGCTCCGATTTGGCGCAGCACTTGTTTCAAGTTGGACGCCGTGGTTATTGTCGCCAGCGCTAATATACGCGCTAACAATCCCTTTTGCTGGCCAAGGTTCTGCAATGCGTCCACCGACTCCCAGGGGATTGCCAGTAGCGTAGCCGCTGATCAGTTGTGCTAGCCAGTCTGGCTCTGCGACGCAGTCATCGTCAAAAGCGACATATATCGTGCCTTTGCACGCCGTCAGTCCCGCATTGCGTGCGCCGGCAATATCTTTGTGCGCTATGTCTACTACGCGTACGCCGTTTTTTTCAAAGCTGCGTGCAACATCGAGAGTCCCGTCAGTTGATCCGTCATTGACCACAATGATTTCGTAACGATTGCGTGAATATGTTTGGGATATCAATGACTGGAGCGTGGCCCCGAGGGTACCTTCACCGCAGTAGCTGATAACCACTACGCTAACGAATGGCAGCTTAGCCATGCTTTACTATCTCCCCAGGTGGCGTCTTCTGAGATCGTGCGGGTATATGCTCGAGTAGGAATGGCTCAAGTTGGCGTGCAAGCCTTTCCCAGCTATACATTGCTTCAACACGGCGGCGTGCTAGCTTTGCCATCCGGACACGCAGATCGCCATGCCCTAG
The DNA here is from genome assembly GCA_025450135.1 of Candidatus Saccharimonadales bacterium. Taxonomy (GTDB): domain Bacteria; phylum Patescibacteriota; class Saccharimonadia; order Saccharimonadales; family UBA4665; genus JANWHZ01. Next base: position 10,854 of record JANWHZ010000042.1, on the reverse strand, counting down.
CAGATACGTGAGTGCATTCGCCAACGCCGCTGGATTATCAGCTGCAACTGCTCTGCCTACAGACCCGCTAGTACCGGCACCCACATATGACGCCAAATCGCCCACATCACTTACTACTGGTACGGTACCAAGCGCCATGTATTGGAATACTTTCACGTTGCTCGCGGCACGCACCGTAGGGATGTCGGGTTGGACACAGAGCGCAACATCTGCAAACTGTACGTAATCGCGTATCCCCTGCTTCTCGATCCAACCGCTAAAGTGCACGTTGTCACCTATTTTAAGGTGGTCAACCAACTGCTTTGCTGCAGCTAACGCTTCACCGCCGCCAAGTATATATACCTGCACATCTGGCAGCGTCGTTACGACTGACGGCAATGCCCGCAGCAACGGCTCAATAAGACTGAGGCGATTGAGCGCCCCAAAGTAATAGAGCGCATGCCGTGGCTTAGCAATAGGCAACAATGGATATTCTTCAGGGTCAACACCGTTGCTGATAATAATAACCGGCTTATGCGGGTAATGGGAACGAACGGAAGATTCAAGATATGTCGATGCAACTACCACTGCTGTTGCCCATCGCACTGCGAGACGCTCGCTGGCAGAAACCAGCCAAACCAGCAGCTTCGACTGCTTTTCGAGACGCATCACTTCGCTTCCCAAATCGTCCATGTCGACGATGAGCGGGGTACGGAATAGCAGCTTTGGCGCCAAGCCAATAATGGTAATCGGTGTCGGTTTGTACACATACACCATATCTGTACGTCGTTTAAGAACCGCCGCTAGACCAGTAATGACATACGGCACGAGGTTAACCAACATGTTCCGGGTTGCCGGCTGCCATGGTTGGACCAATGTGATACCAGAAACTCTTGCACTGGGGTCAGGAGTAAAATTATTATACTTATCTGCAGACGGTACCATGACCGTCACATCCCAGCCGAGCTTGGCCAGCGCCTGACTAAGTGTAATAAGACGGAAATACGTAAGGCTGCTTTTATATGACGCAGAACCAAGCATTAAAAGCTTCATAGTAGCTTACCCACTTCGCTGCTCACGAGCTTTGCTTGACGTTCCCACGTGTAGCGGTCGGCGACAAGTTTAGCAGCTGCCCGCGCAACTTTCGTGCGAGCTTCGGTCGGAGCTAGCGTTAGTTGGTGTAACTTCTCGGCAAGTTCCGCAGGCGCTTTAGGTGCGCATAGGTAGCCGTCTTCACCATCGTGTACAAGTGTTGCGATGCAGCCAAGACGTGCCGCAACTACAGGCACGGATTGCGCCCACGCTTCAAGCATAACCGTTGGAAATGCATCATTTTCAGTAACCGGGTAAACAACCATGGCCTGCGCGTTCTGAAGATAGCGCACCTTTGCCTCGCCGACCTGTGCACCCACAAAACGCACATGATCTACAATGCCGAGATCACTAGCCAATCGCTCATAGCTGGCACGCATATTGCCATCCCCGACTATGGTTAGATTAAAATCATTACCATAACGCTGGCTATATATGGACATGGCTTCGATTATTTGCCGAACTCCCTTCCACGCATGGCTGCGAGCAAGCGAACCGATGAAAATGAACTCGACGCGACTAGGCTGTTTTCTCGCCCTGATATCATGTTGCCAGACTGCATTAGGCACAATTGTCGTTTTGGCTTGTAAACTCGGTTGTAGTTGTTGCTTCACATAGTCCGAGACAGCAAAAATGCGGTTGGCACGCCGAAAGGTGTATACACCGAACACGTTATAGACCCGAGCCACTATATTGAACAGCGGCGAGCCCTGCTTAAGCAATGTCGCCGCATGTGATATCACAACGAGCGGCACTGTACCCTTGGCTAGTGCTGCTGCATCCGCAAGTGACGGAACAGGCGTATGCGCTAAGATGACGTCAGGCTTTTCTTGCTTCACTATACGGTGGATTATCAGTGGCCAGAGTGGGTTAAGCGGTGTATTCGAAACTTTGATCCATGTACCCAAGCGATAAATCCGCATGCCATCAATGTATCCTTGAGTTTGGCGCAGCCCTTTTTGCGAAGTGATAACAACAATATCCCAATCTTCTTGTTCTGCAAGCGCTTTATTCAACTGGCGAGCGTAGTTTTCCAGACCGCCAATGGCCGGCGCATAATAAGGTGCTATGATGAGCGCCTTCATGATTGGCTCCTAAATGACAGCTGAAGATTGCTATGGAGCAACCGGACAGTAATTATCGCCTGCTGCAATGGCTTAGGAATGATAAACTGCACTTTCTGCTGCGCATCCTGGCCGTCGCGTACATACACCGATGCTTCGGTAACAGTTGTAGCAGTGCCGATAGTCTGCATTACTTGATAGGTATATAACTGACTCTGGTGCTCGTGGTTAACAATATAGAAATATATGATCTGTTCTTTACTTGCCGGAGCGTACGTCGGTAGGTGCCCGGGATCAGCAAAGTAGAGTTCACTATAACGCTCTGGCTGGTGAGTAGTTGCGAGTGTCCATGCCTGCCCCAGACTTATGCCGCTTGCTATGGTAGCAATAAGTACCACCGATAAGACTAGCAACAGTAAAAATGCCCACGTCAGGTACGCGGCGCCACTTACACGCTGATGGCGATTAAAATGTGACATGGGATATATAACCTCTTCTTCAGAATAGCGTACGTCCGGAGAAAAGTTTACTATCAATATACCATCATATTAGCGTTGTAGCAAACATTGGCATCTTATGTGTAGACACAGTGTAAGTTGTCAAATACTGTTAGTAAGTATTAAATATAGTAAACCAATTATGTCAATCCGCACTGCCGTTCTTGGACGTGTCCAAGCAGCATACATGCTGTTTGCTAAAGATAGCCTATTCCGCAACGCCACATTTTTAATGGCTAGTACCGCCGTCATGTCAGTGTTAGGCTTTGTCTTCTGGGTCTTTGTTGCTCACTTATATACACCAACTGACATTGGTATCGCCTCAACACTTATCTCTATCACATCACTTATTTCGAATTTGAGTCTTCTTGGCTTAAATTCCGGAATTATCCGATTTCTCGCTGGCTCAAAAAAGCCGAGCCAGGATATTAATGCCGCAGCGATTATTGTCACCTGTGTTACTCTCCTTGCTGCAGCTGCTTATATTCTCGTCAGCACTGCCCTGGACGGGGGCACCAGCCTGCTTGACGGCACATGGCCAAAAGTGGCGTTCATCGTGCTCATGACCTCAGTTAGCCTCAACAGCTTAACCGATGCCGTTTTTATATCCAACCGTCGCGGAGAATACCACACCATCGGCTACGCCACCTTCGCTATTGTGAAACTCCTGCTGCCTCTAGTGTTTGTACCCTTCGGTGCAACAGGGATCTTTGGAGCGTATATCTTAGCAATGATCGCCTCACTAGCTGTCAGCTATTATTTAATGCACCGTGGCTGTAATTACCATCTGCTAACTATGCCCGACTGGAAGCTACTGAAACAAATGAGGGGATACACATTCCACAATTACATTGGAGTGGTACTCGCGGGCTTGCCTGCGCAGCTCATGCCGCTGCTCATTATTCGAGACTTAGGAGCCGCTTCTGTCGCCTTTTTTTCCATGGCCTGGACAATGGCAAACCTACTGTACATCATTCCCTCGGCAGTTACCCAATCGCTGCTGGCTGAAAGTTCCTATGACGCACGCCAGTTGGCACGCCATTTGAAGAGAACGGTACGCCTATTGTCACTGCTCCTTATCCCAGCCATAACAGTAGCAATCCTTGTGTCACCCCACCTGCTGGCTATCTTTGGGCCACAATACCGGCAAAACGGCACAGTTATTTTCCAAATCCTCGCACTTGGAACGCTATTTATGGCGGTCTCATCGGTAGGCAATACACTACTCAACATCGAGCGGCGCACCTGGGGCATTGTTGGTGTGCAAGTTGTCACGGTCACTACTACCGCTGTTGCTGCACTAGTATTCATCCGGTTCGGGTTGATTGGGGTTGGTCTGGCATTCTTAGCTGGCAATATCGCGGCCAGCCTGACCCATTTGTGGCTTCGGATTACTGCGAGGCCCAGGCGCACGCCCGACGTCGCCTTCCCTGCCCTACACACCGACCTTCGCGCAATGCTAGCTGCCTATAAAATCGCCGACTTTTCAATGACAGTGTTTGGCAACGGCAGCTCGAACCGAACGTTGCTGATTCATGCCTCAAATAATCAGTACGTACTCCGCATTTACAAGCCTAGCACTTGTACTGACACGCAGATTGAACGAGAGATCGACTTTATTTCCTATCTCGCTAGCCAAGGGTTGCCTACACCGCACATACTCACAAACACTGATGGCACGCAGCTGTCCCATCTTGAGCTCAATGGTATACGCTGGCAGTACGTGCTTATGGAGTTTATGGCAGGTAAACACCCTGCTTCGTACACGCCAGAACTATTGCAAGATATGGCCCTACAGCAAGCTCAGTTGCATCTGAGCGGAGTCGCCTACGCAAAGCAGACTGCCGACCAGCACCCTTCCCCCCGCACTCGTGAGCGGCTGCTAACTACATTTACCGCTAGTGGTTACAGCCACTTTGACTATGATGCGACCAACTTGCTAGTAAACGATGGTCACATCAGTGCCATTCTCGACTTCGAAGGAATGCGCTATGGATCACTTGTGGCTTGTGTGTATTTCACACTCAGCCGCATTTATGAGTTTCACCAAGATCCTACACTACTTATCTGTTACTTAGCAAGCTACCAACAGCTCCGGCAACTTCGGCCGCTCGAGAAGCTTATACTCAGTACGTCACTTTCAGCCCGCTACCGTAAGCCATCGCTACTGCGGCTGCTGCGGGCCTAAACCCATCGGGGTCGAGGCCATAACCACCCACAGGCGAGTGTTATATTGCAACACTCATTCCTGTCTTCCGGCTATGGATAGCGGTTCGGCACTTCTCGTTGGCGCCAAAACTCGGTCACCTCAACTTCAATACTGATGCCGGTAACGTGGTAGTGCTGGTCGTTGCTTTGGGCCAGATTTTTAGTGCACCTACAATCACACCAAGGCCATAAGACATGTGGTGAAGTATAAGTCCTGACGGATTTTGGTTAAGATTCTTGGCAACTGGCAGCAAGATTAGCAGAGGGTAAAACGGTACAAACCAACTAATAGGAAGACCCAGAATAAAGAGAGGGTATGCCCAAACATACGGCTCATAGCGTAGCTGACGCCAGCGATGTGCCCAATGTTTTTTGTACAAGTGAGCCCGGGCTTCTCCATATTTAAATGCTCGTTCCACTTGTTCACGCGAGCCACCCCAATTGTGCCAAATAGTAACCAACGGGTCGTAGTAGATACGATAACCCGCGTCAACTGCACGCCAAAAGAAGTCAATGTCTTGCCCAAATGAAAAGCTTGGATCAAACACTCCGATACGATTTATAACCTCACGTCGCATTCCGACACTGATCGTCGTACAATCATCAACGTACCGACCTTCAGCATGCTCTTGCGCATAATGGACGATGTTATGCTCGCTACTATCAAGTACCGGTCCGCACACGATAGATTTGCCATTCTGTAGCTACGATACTAGCGCGCCAAGCCACGTGTCTGCGGGTATGCAATTGGCATCAATGAATGCGATGATATCGCCACGCGCTAGCTCAATACCCCTGTTACGCTGCTGCGGCGTCGTACGTTTTAAGCTCGGCGGGAATTGGTACCATCGCACGACTGGAAACTTCTGACGTATTTCGGCAAGTAATTCCGGCTCGGAAGCATCGACTACAATAATTTCGTGCCGAATTCGATTGCCTATCCGAGAAAGATGCTCTAGGGTTGCTTCAATTCCACGATCATTTTTAACGACGATGATAATCGATACCAAAGACCTGGTGCTTTTCATACTTGATGATTATAGCATTAAACATTAGTGTCTTCAATTCTATTGCTATGCTGTCAAACTAATTGCATTCGTACATTAACTATGCCATAATGCGCGCGAATAGTTAAGAGGCTCACAGCAAACTATATGCGACAGCTTGTAAAGGTTTCTATTTTGCGGCTGGCTCGTCATCTGCCAGACAAACCCTACGTATACTTATTGTATTGGATGCGCACTGGACAGTTGCTACGGTTGAAACATCCGCAAAGCTTCTCGCAAAAGATCCAGTGGCTGAAATTACACGGAAACCTCGAACGATTTGCACGCTATGCCGATAAGTACATGGTACGCGAGTATGTGGAAGCAGCTGTCGGCAAGGAGTATCTTATTCCACTCATTGGGGTATGGGATTCGTTTAATGACATACCCTTTGAATCATTGCCTAATCGTTTTGTACTAAAAGTCACCAACGGATGCGAATATAACTTTATCTGTAAAGATAAGCGAGCTATGAATTATGAAGCGGTTAAAGCACAATTCGATGCCTGGCAACGTCAGAGATTCTACTTGCTCGAGCGGGAGGCCCAGTATAAACCGACAAAGCCACGTATTGTCTGTGAGCAGTATCTTGAAGACGACAGCGGGAGCTTGCGTGACTATAAATTCCACTGCGCAAACGGAGAGCCAAAATATGTGCAAGTCGATGTAGATCGATTTATCGGTCACAGGTCGGAAATGCGCGACCTTACGTGGCGCAAAGTAGATATCAGACCTGCACGTAATTTTGCTGATATTTATGCTTCTATCTCGAAGCCAGACAATCTACGTGAGATGATCAAGCTAGCCAAACGCCTGGCCGCTCCATTTCCCTACGTGAGAGTCGATCTGTATACAGTCGGCAACAAGATCTACTTTGGGGAGCTGACATTTACACCTGGTAGCGGAACGGTGTTACTAAAACCACGTGCAGGTGAACTGGAGTTTGGCAGGCTAATAGATCTAAACGCGTACACTAGCCCGCTAGCCGCATAACAGTTCATGTGTCAGGTATATTACTCTCTCTGGAAGTGACCTGACACCTAAGCCAATCGCAACTCCTGTACTACTACAGAATAGACGTAGCTCAACAGGCAGCTCAGGCATAGCATAAAACGTTGCTAGTCAACTTAATCAAGCCAGCTGTAACTATAGACGAGCTTCACCAGCTAGCAATACTCCTTCAAGCGCAGTATAATCGCCTCTGTTGTGCGGGTGTAGTACAACGGCCAGTATATAAGTTTTCCAAACTTAGGACGGGGGTTCGATTCCCCCCACCCGCACCAATTACTTCAGCTATGTTATGCAACCGCCTCTTGAGATGCTGAGTATCGTCGTCCCGGCAACACTTCGTCCCGAATCGCAGCAGCTACCTCTGGCATATGAGTGTGCACTCTTGTTCTCGCCCTCACTATGTCATTTGGCTGACGAGGAACTAATCCTGCCGCAACCAAGTTACGGCCGATAACTCGCACGTTTTGCAGTGTTAGGCTTCCCTCGCTGAACCTGAGCGGCGTTAGATCTTCTGGCAAACCGTCGTAATCTTCATTGTGAATGAGGGTATCGAGATCACGACCTGCAACGCGACCTAGGAATACAGCAAAGTCGTCTAGGGTAATGAGCTCTACCCCACCGTCTTTCTCTTCGCAGCAAAGGTTAGCGACGCCAACAAACTGGCCGCCAGCCGCTTTTTGTTGTGCCAACGCTTCAGGAACGCCTTCAAGCGCCAGTGCGCCACCGACAGAGGTTATAACGCTTCCTGGCCCTGCAATGACTACATCCGCAGTCGCAAGTGCGTTACTCGCCCGCGGCGTCAGTTTCGCTCGCTGTGTGCCTTGCCCGTGGTCCACGACTACTTCAATGTTGCATAAATCGCCCACATGCATTTCATCGATCATATTCTCACCACGTGCGACTTCCTGCCCATTGCGACGCAGCGCGAGGTGCGGTGATCCAGCCGAAGCCGGAATAACGCGGACTGATGAATCAACCCACTGGCCAAATTCGTCGACTGCACCGTCCATATCACCCTCATGCTCAAGCCACAGCGCTGTAAGCAGCATATTGCGTACTGTTTGGCCTCGTAGCGTACCGCTGAGGGCTTGGATCTTGTGCGCGACTCGTCCCATGCGTGCGAGTACTTGGACGGCACGGGTTTGCTCTATAACCGGTGACGTTTTATCGCTCGCACGAAGTACAGCCATTACACCAAGCAGCCTACGTGCTTGTGCCCTGACGTCTGCAACGGTTGCTTCCTCACCAAAACGCTCTCCGCCAACAATTGCACGGATATCTTGCTGCCGGCTGGCTCCACAATGTACTGCTGTTAGATCACCGGGGGCTCCGATGCCTCCATATATTCCCGCATACGCATCTCGAATCCTTTGACTAGCTCCACCGTAATCGTGCATGGGTACAACCATGTCAATCTGCGCATCGGGGAATTCCTCCGCGAGCCCAGCGGCCATCACTGGACCGCCGCCGCCGCCAGCGACTCCGACGATATGAAGAGGCCTGGGTTGTTCTGCAAATGTTGCCATAACTCTAGTGCGTATTGTTATAGCAAACAGATAGTTATATGTCTATGGATAGTGGCAACATTTTTGTGTCAATACTTACAGTGGTATGTTACCATAATGCAGTATGAGCCATGACAATAAGTCCCTGGTAAGTGTACTTCTTGGCATTGGGCTATCTGAGGCCGAGGCAACAACCTACCTCGCGCTCCAGGATATGGATGGGGCTTCAATCCGCAAAGTCGCAGCAGCTACCGGGATTAACCGCGGAACAGCATACGAAGCGCTGAAGCGCCTCAATAGTTTAGGGTTGGCCAGTGTGCGCAACTACAATAACCGCGAACGCTACATGGCTGAATCGCCCGAGAAGCTCCTGGACATCATTCGTGACAAACGGCGCGACCTTCTTGAGGTTGCCGCTACTGCAAAGGCAGCCATACCAAAGCTACTAGCACGCCAGGTGAGCTCTGACGGTCCACCACTCGTACGTTACTACGAGGGCGACGACGGCATTGTCACTATTCTGAAAGACGTGCTACAAACGTGCCGGAACCTTGATAAACGCGAGTACTACGTATATTCCTCAAGCTCAGTCCGGCACTACTTGTACCGCAAGTTTCCGAACTTCACCAAGCGACGGGTTGACGAGGGCATACGAGTACGCGTGATAGCCGTGGGTGAAGGTGGAGAAATCGCTGAACAAGCTGAACGGAAGTGGATTGCTAATCCCACCAGTAATGTAACATCGAGCTACACAATTATTTATGGCAACAAAATTGCTACGATTGCCATTACTCGCGATGGCACACCATACGGCGTGATTATTGAGGACGCTGGCGCGGCTTCCATGCAACGCATACTCTTCGACCAACTTTGGCAACATTTATAGCTCTCACCGTACCCCTTCGGTGTCATCCCTGATATAATCTGTGTCATCGTAGCCTCATGTGCTATGTTTTTGCCCCCGTAGCTCAGTGGACTAGAGCAAGAGACTTCTAAGCTCAAGGTCGCAGGTTCGAATCCTGCCGGGGGTACCACGATCAGTGCAGTTTCAACCATCTATATGTTCACCATAGCAAAGTAACGGAATAACTACACGCTCGCAACCTTACTCTATGGATACAATGTCGCTTCGACTTCAAGGCCGACCGAAGCATCCTATTTTGATGCGAGTCCTGATGCCAGTCACACGCTTTTGCATGGCCGCACACTTAGCAAACCGCGATGCACGAACAGTACTCGGGCCTAATGGGCACCGTCTGAAGTGGCTGCTTGAACGAACTCACTTATCACGATTTGTCATCTGGTGTATTGTCAAAGACCATCACAACTTTATCGGTGCTGGTGGCCAATCTATCGTGATCCGATCGGCAGATAACCCAACCCGAATCGAGAAGTACAACTACGTTTCGGCAGGAGCTGATCCATCCGTACTCGCTAGAGCGCAAATGTATCACAAAGATGATTACAGTGCGATGCAAAAGCGTTTTAAGACACTCGTCCAGCCAACAAGGTTTGGTATCGCTACGCTGCCTCTACGCTGGCCTTTTAATCACTTGACTACGTTTTACTCCAGTCAGGAACAAATCGAGGGTTTTACCGACATATTTACTGCAGATGGGACACCGAAGACAGAACTATATACAGCTACCGTACGTAAGGAGCTGACATTGCTCGCCAAACAAGCACGCTTATGGTCAAACGAGAACAAGTGGATTGATATAATCGGGCCGGGCAATATTATTGTTACACCAAGCCGGGGTGAATTACACGTTAAAATTCTCGATATAGGTCCATACGCTGCCGAATATATTTCTAACGTAAACCCGATGCTTGGTGAGTCATATAAGCAGGTTTTCGTAAAACGCATACGGAAGTTGGAGATGTCGTTACCTGCAGAGTAGCAGTCGCTATCTCCATAACTCGACGCTTGGCTTGGCTAAGAAAGGGCAGCTAGATCTAATGCCGCAAGTTCGAATCCTGCCGGAGATAGTAATAAACATCCTACTTGCATACTCCTCGAGCAGTCTTTTTATTGTAATCTGTTTTAAGCTTCCTCTATTCTACCCAAGAGCTTTGCGTCTCGGGCAATAGCTAGGAAGCTTACCGTTTGGAGTATAGTCACCGCTAGCTGCACAGTAGACGTGACCTGGCTAATGCGCTTCGCAGCCACACCGCGAAATCGTGTTACGCACCCGAAGCCTGCAGACCTATACGGCAGGTGGCTGACTTTGAGCTTGTTTTAGGTGTACTTCAGTCGGCTGCGGCAGGTGCGCTTTTCCAAAATAGTATCCGCCACTGCGAACGGTATACACACAGGCCTCAGTATGCAATGCTTCAAGCTTTTTACGCAGACGGCGGATGTAGACGTCCAGCCGGTTGCTTGCATGACTGTCACCGATACCCCAAACATCCTGCAGAAGGGTCAGCCGTGGAACCGGCTCCGGAGATTCTG
>JANWHZ010000041.1 GCA_025450135.1 Candidatus Saccharimonadales bacterium | reverse complement strand
TATTGGTGAGCTCGTAGTAACGCCGGCGTGTATCCTCATTATTGGTCACTTCGCGCACTAAGCCCTGCTCGTGTAGTAGCTTGATGCTTGTATACAACGCACCAGGGACTAGTCGAATCTTTCCATTTGAATCATCACTCACCTGTTGCATAATTTCGTACCCGTGCCGTGGTTTAAGACTTAGCGCTAGTAGAATGCTAAATGCAACTTGGGGTAACTGATTTACGCGACGGGCCATGGAAATATATTATATCTAAGTTAGGTACATGTCAATATGGCAACCCAGCGCTTAAGCCATCAGCTGAGCTAAATGAAAGACAGAAAGCTATTAGTAAACCGCAGCTAGCAACGTTAGAAGTGTGAAAAGCTGGTATCCCACTGGATTCGAGTTAAGTAGCAGAGGTAGACACTCATAGCTCCTAGACTGTATGTTGCTGAAGTCTTACCTAAGAATGCACACTGCAGAAGAATACAAAAGAGGCCTTGCGTGGCCTCTGCTACGGGTTCAAAGATTGAATATCTGGTACACCTGGCAGGATTCGAACCTACGACCTTTGGCTCCGCAAGCCAACGCTCTATCCAGCTGAGCTACAGGTGCGCAATGCTTATAACTGAACTCCGCAACAGGGGTAATATTAGCACAATCAGCGATTGATTGCTAGGGCTGAAAATTAGTGCCATATCTGTTAGAATGACAGATCGAGGAGAGGTGCAAGAGTGGTTGAATTGGACGGTCTCGAAAACCGTTGTGGCAGCAATGTCACCGAGGGTTCGAATCCCTCCCTCTCCGCCAGAAAATGCTCGCCGGTATGGCTGAGCTAACCGTTACAATTAGTCCTATGGAAGATAGTATTTTTACGAAGATTATCAAGGGGGAGATACCTTCCCACAAAGTATACGAAGACGACAGGACATATGCTTTCCTCGACATCCATCCAGTACAAGAAGGCATGGTACTCGTCGTGCCTAAAGCACAAATTGTACAATTCATGGATTTAGGCGACGAGGACTATGCAGCTCTCTGGCAGGCGGTTAAGAAAGTTGCACAGCGCTTGCGTGAAGTCTATCCAAACAAGCGACGCATTGGTGTGCAGGTTGAGGGCCTGGACGTTGACCACGTACACGTCAAGCTGTTCCCTATTGACACCGGAGAGGAGTTCCGCGCGGTAGCTGACCCTCATGCCGAACCGGACCACACTGCTCTAGCTCAGCTTGCTAACAAACTCGCCTTCTAGTGTAGAATTAAAATATGTCGAGTGTTGTTGTGGCGCTGGTATTCGGGATAGGTGCAGCTGCCTTTGCGTGGTCGTATATAGGTCGCATGACCGGCAATGCCCGGCCGGTGAACACGCTTGTAGGTGCGGGTATCGTGGGTGCTTTAGCGTTTTTTGTCCTGCTTTCCCTCTTCAAGTGGGTTCTGAATATCTGACTGTAGCCTCAAATTAAAACTGGCCGTTTCATACCAGAAAGCTTAGGTTTTTTTGCCATGAGCTGGTATTATGTGGCTATTGATACCGCTAGCATATGTAAGCTAACGGATGTGAAAAGTGGGAGCTATCAGGGGTGCACCAACTGAATGAAAAACAACTCGGCCGCCGTTTGCAGATGGCACGTCAAGCGGCTGGCCTGACGCAGCAGAGTCTATGCCAGAAAGCTGGTCTTAGCTATTCGACACTTGCAAAAATTGAGCGCGGTGCGATCAAGACGCCGTCGGTGTTTACAATCCAAAGCATAGCCGGGGTACTCGGTATGACCCTTGATGAGCTGGTTGGCGTGCCCACTGAACGCCGTGAATACGGCCGATCGCGTAGCGGTGTGCGATTCGTTTACTTTGATGTCAATAATTGCCTCGTACGCTTTTTCCAGCGTGCTTTTACGAAGGTTGCTGCTGAGGCCGATGTCCCTGTTGATATTGTTGAAACGACTTTCTGGCGCCACAACGACCAGGTGTGCCGTGGCGATATGACATTGCAACAGTTTAATGAGCGGCTCGGAAGTGAATTGCACGTGCCAAATTTTGACTGGCGCCACTATTACCTGACCTCAACAGTCGCTACGCCTGAGATGGACGAGTTTGTCCCCTGGGTGCGTGAGCATTATGGCGTGGGGCTACTAACTAATAGCATGCCGGGGCTAATTAAAGACATGCTTGATGAGGGGATGCTACCGAAGATCCCTTATGATGTGATTATCGACTCCTCACAGCAGCACTTGTTGAAGCCGGAGCGTGAAATTTATGAAAAGGCACAAAAAGAAGCCGGCTGCGCTCCCGAGGAAATTCTCTTCACTGATGACACCCGCGCCAATATAATGGCAGCCGAAAAGCTCGGTTGGCATGTCATGTGGTTCGATGATTCCCGTCCCCGAGAGTCGATTGAGCGCCTTAGAACGGCACTGGAACTTGCCTAGCCTATTTAAAACGGTCGTATTCTTTGGAAATGGCGTCGAGCTGGATTTGAGCATCTTTGAGCTGGTCTTTGGTTTGCTCTACAACCTCTTTAGGTGCCTTTGATATGTAGCTCTTATTGGAGAGACGGCTTGCCAGGCGTTCTACTAGTGCCTGCTGCGTTTTAAGCTTGATCTCTATCTGTAGGGCAAATTCACGAGCAGTTGCTTGGTCGATGTCCAACCAGCACCTGTATGACGTGCTTGTGAGATAAAGTCCGTTGCCGTTTTGGACTTCGGCTACATCGTGCAGCTGACCCAGCCGTTTGATGAGTTCGGCATTTTGACTCAGAAAAGGTACGTCGGTGAAGTACAGCGTAGCGTCACTGGCACCCAAGCTCTTTGTAATGAACCGGGTTTCGCTGACGATTGTCTTAACCGTTTCGAAATGCTCGGCTTGCTTGGCATCCGCCTTTGGAATCTCCGGCCATAGTTGTTGAGCTAGAGTGCTCTCTTCAGTTTTCCCGTCAAGCGTTTGCCAAATTGTTTCAGTGACAAATGGCGCAAATGGATGCGCCATAATTAGAACGCTCTGGAGAACGCTATTTAGTAGTGCTGGGTTTGGCGCTATCTTGCTGGCTTCAACGTACCAATCGGCTAAATCGTCCCATACAAAGTGGTAGAGGGTTCCGTAGGCTTCGGAGAAACGAAAGTTAGTAATATCCTGATCAATCTTGTCAGCTGACTGTTGTAACTTTAGCAATATCCAATGGTCGGCATCAGTTTTGGGTTCACCCTTCCCCGCATCGCTGTCGGCCGTGGCGCTCTCAATATATCGGGCGATGTTCCATAGCTTGTTGCAGAAGTTACGGTTAGCCTCGATCTTACTCCAACCCCAATTCTGATCGTTACCTGGCGTGACACCCATGATGAGTGCCATACGCAGTGCGTCGGTCCCATATTTTGGTATAACGTCAAGAGGATCAATGATTGATTCTGGACGGCTCTTGCTCATCTTCTTACCATCTTCAGCGCGGATCAGGCCGTGCAGGTAAACGGTTTTAAAGGGGACTTCGCCAGTGGCAAAGGTGGTAGAGAGGATCATACGTGCTACCCAGAAGAACAAGATGTCCCAACCAGTCTCCATAACGGTCGTTGGATGATACGCCTGGTAATCTGGGCTTTGTTTGAGCAAGTCGTTTAGCGTTAGAGAGTAATCATTGGCAAGTTCTGGATCAATAAGCGTGCTCCACGTCCACAGAGCCGAGCTAAACCACGTATCAAGTGTGTCAGGGTCTTGCTCCCATTCGTTCCACCCTTCCCTGCCATCGTTAATAGGCGGTGTGAGGCCTACATACGTCTCGGTAGTGCCGTCAACGTGAAAGCGGTACCAGGCGGGCACACGGTGTCCCCACCATATCTGACGGCTGATGCACCAATCGCGCAAGTTATCGATCCAATGGAAGTAAACTTTCTCGAAACGTTTTGGGATAAGGGTGATATCTCCTTCACGGACGACTGATTGTAGGACCTCTTTCAGCGTGCGCTGCTTCCCATTCCAATCCACCGCCGGCTTGTTAACGTCGACAAACCACTGCAGCTTGATTTGAGGCTCGATAACACCCTTGCCGCGTTCATTGATGGCTACATTATGGATATATCCCGGGTCTTCTTTGATAAGCAGCCCCTTCTGCCTCAATTTTTCGACGATCTTTGGTCGTGCCTCAGTAATAGGCATACCGGCAAATTCGCCGGCGATTGGCAAAAGTTTGCCGTGAAAATCTATGATCTGTTCTTTATCTAAGCTGTGGCGCTCGGCGATTTCAAAGTCGGTGCGGTCATGCCATGGTGTGATTGTCATCACACCGGTGCCAAACTTTGGATCAACCGCTTCATCTTTGATAACCGTAGCTGTTACTGGACCATTGATCCACTCTGCTACAAACGTGTCGCCTTCCTTGTACTTTGCGTAGCGCTTGTCATGCGGATGCATGACAACATACTTGTCGCCGAACTTAGTCTCCGGGCGTGCAGTGCTTATCTCAAAAGGACCATACTTGAAGGTATAAAACGTTGCCTTCTCCTCTGTGTAGATCATTTCGTCGTCCGAAACAGTGGTTTCTAGGTTTGGGTCCCAGTTGACGATGCGGTGGCCCCTGTAGATCACACCGGCTTCGTACATTTTGAGGAATACCTCATTTACGCAGCGGTTTAAGGCGTCATCAAGGGTGTAACGCAAACGTGTCCAGTCGCAGCTAGCACCCATGGCGCGCATTTGTCCAAGCATGGTGCCACGGCTGGCAGCAACGAACTCACGGGTGCGTGCCAAGAAAGCCTCACGGCCTATTTGGTGCTTATCTGTTCCCTCCTCTGTGAGCTGCTTTTCAATGAGAGCATTTACAGCGAGTGCGGCATGGTCGGTACCGGGTAGCCATAGTGCGTCCTTTCCCTGTTGGCGCGCATGGCGCACCATAATGTCTTGCAGGGTTAAGAATAGTGCGTGGCCGAGGCTGAGTGTGCCTGTCTCATTCGGCGGAGGCATTGAGATTGAAAAGCGCTCTTTATGGCTCTCTGGATGAGCAGTAAATACCCCGCTCTTCTCCCAAAGAGCGTATATATCGGACTCGTATTCGGCCGGCTCGTAAGTTTTTGGCAAATTCATAGGCTGTTCCCTGTTTAGCAAGTAAGTTTTTGGCAAAAGGTAGATTAGTCGCCGCAGGCGACACAGTCGCGGGAGGAAACGTGAGGGCACGCAAAACGGCTCTCCACTACAGGTGTAACTGCAATTTCGTACATACCTGCATGATAGCACCTTCTACCCAGATTGAACACAGAGGTGAGCCGTGTAAGAATTTTCACATGAAAAGAAACTACACACCAAGGCTTTCTTAAGCCCTCGTGTCTATGCCTTTTCCCCCGCGTGTGAACGTGTTTATTTTCAGAGAAAGTTTAACAAATTCGCTCATGCTAAACAAGGAGCAGCACATGACAAATTGATTACATAATGAGGCTAGGCTGGATGTCAAGCGTATACGGATCGGTAGTTGGCCGATTATGCGTGGCCATAAAGCAGCCGAGCGTGGCAACCATAGCGCCGTTATCGGTACAGAGTTTTAAGTCCGGGTACTCAATAGAGCAGGGAAGCCGAGCGGCAAGTTGGTGCCGAAGCTCAGGGCTGGCTGCTACACCACCACCAATTATTACTGATTTGGGTGCAAACTCCTCGTATGCGGCAACTGTCTTGTCGACGAGCGTCTCAATGGCTATGCGCTGAAAGCTTGCAGCGATATCGGCTTTCTGACGCTCGGAGAGGCGGCTAGGCAGGTCTTTGGAAGGGAAAGTGAAGTCTTCACCGATTTCCGCTTGTGCTAGCCGCAGTACGGCTGTTTTAAGGCCAGAAAAGCTAAAGTCATACTTTCCCATATGAGCTTTCGGCAGATCATATCTGTTAGGGTCACCGTCGAGTGCCTTCTTGCCGACGCTTGGGCCGCCAGGGTAGGGAAGACCGAGCATCTTAGCAACTTTGTCAAATGCTTCGCCAATGGCGTCATCTTGTGTTTGTCCAAGAAGACTGTAGTCGAAATGACTACGAAATAATATATGCTCGCTGTGTTTTCCTGAGACGAGTAGAGCAAGCATCGGGAACTCAGGCTGGACGGTGCGAAGCTGGTAGCTAGCAAAAGGGGTGGTGGTGAGAAAGTTGGCGTAGGCGTGGGCTTCGACATGGTTAATAGCGTACAGAGGTTTGTTAAAGGCGATTGCTAGCGTTCGTGCGTTGATAACACCGATGAGCAAACTGCCGCCAAGACCAGGCCCGTAGGTGACGGCGATTGCGTTGATGTCCTTCCAGTTGGTGTTGGCATCCTCTAGTGCTTGCTGAATTACTTGGTTGATGACCTCGAGGTGACTGCGAGCCGCGATCTCCGGTACGACGCCACCATAGGCAACATGCAGGTCCATACTTGAGGCCACGGTGTTACTGAGAAGAACATATCCATCTTCAACTACGGCCGCGGCGGTCTCGTCGCAGCTAGTCTCAATGCCCAAAACTTTCATACCCTCATAGGGTAGCATACCGTTGGTGTAGTCGCTTCTGTAGTAATTGGTACTGACGACACTTTCCTGGTCTCGTAGTATGGCTGAAGTGGGTCGCTAAGGTGGTTACCGAGGAGGAGTATGAACCCGAGACTGGCGCCTCCAACAAGCGAGCGTCCTTTGGCGTTAGATGCGCCTAGGCCGTGGTATCAGCGACCTTTACTAGATAGTGCCTCGCAGGCATACGTTAACGAGCTTATGTATGGGGAAGAGGCACAGGTTGTCTTCCGTGACAGGGGTGAAGGGGATTATGTCGACTACGTCAACAGAGGCTTGCTGAATGCTTCTCGTCTGGCCAGTTTTGCGCTTCCGCAAGGGCCAGTACAAGTAAGTCGAGTAGGTGCAGATGACAACACTAGGCAAGCCCCTCGCCCACCTGTAGCAGCGTCAGCAGGTGAAGATGCAATCCGGCAGGAACGGGAACGCCGGTTAAATGAAGCAACACTGCGGTACGCTGGGTTAATTGCAATGCGTCGTGCAAGTCATGGCGATGCACTTCTAGAACGGCAACAGCAGCGAGGTCGCGCGGGACGAGTACTGGCTCGCATACTAGGTGTGATACTTAATCCAGCCGAGATTGGTGATTATAGGAGAGCGCGGCGACTAGCGCGTCATAGTGCCGACGCAGCCAGTGAGTATCGCCAGCAAGTTGAGGCGTATATTACAGCCGAACCTCGCACCCAAATCCAAGAAGTGAATGCCCGGCGCGCCCTGATGGACCAATTTGAAACGGCGGTGCAGGGTCAGGCTCTAGCTCAAGTGGCGTCACGTCAGCGTCCAGACGGTACTCGGTACCGTAGCTGGTGGGACAATCGGCGAGCTCGCCTAGCGGAGTTGTGGCTTGGCGGTAACAGGGCTGAGCGTGTTGCAATTGTTGCTCCGCCGGCAATTTTAGTTGGTGCTACGATCGGCGTGCTTGTTGGTGCGGCAAGTTGGCCAATTGTGCTGGTTGGACTTGGAGGCGCATTGCTCTCAGGACGTTCTATCGGGGGAGCCGTTGCAAGTACAGTGAATCGATTCCAAGCGGCGCACAATCCTACGCAAGCCGCTCACACACAGCAGGCACAGGGGCGCAATGCTGCGCATGCGCGTCTCCTAAGGCCAGTCTTAATGCCAAACGAGCAACAACGCGACGTTACACACGTTTACGAGTCGGCGACGCTAGCGCTAGCCCGGCAAAATTTGCATCGAAAGCGGCAAGCCGAGAGAGTGGGCGCAGTAGCAGCAGGCGCTGCGTTTGGTGTGGCGTGGGGCGTGACTCACGCTCAGGCTATGTCGGGCCGAGGGTCGCACCCGGCCTCTACGCACGGTGCAAAACCTGGTTCGCGGCCCAGCGCAACTCCAAATACAACCCCGTCGGCACCTACTGTAAATGTCCATGATGCTCCTTGGAATGTAGCCCACCAGCTGCAGCCTGGCCATGAGTGGGATCTCATAAACAGCTCAATGCAGCAGTACAACGCTGCACACGGTACGCACTTGCATTTGGTGAATAACGCGAACGGTACGCCTTGGACCTGGATTGAAGATGGAGCACGTGCGTTAAACCCTGCTCAACAGACTACCTTTAACCAATTCATGCAGTCAGTAGCAGTGCACGGACCGTAAACAAATACTTTTACACCCTAGTGTTGATCGGTTAGGTATCAGATGCAATGTGTAATGAATTCTACATCGATATGAAGTTGATCGGCTTTAAGCTGAAGCGTTAAATAAGTTGAAAGACTAGTTGGCTATATGGCGGTAGAACAATTTGACATTTCGGAATACGCACAACATGGTGATGATGTTTTGCGTGGAATTCGCTATTGGGCTGAGCAGACGCGAGAGTTGGGCATGCCGATCGCTTCGATGTCTGCATATGAACAACATGTTGCACACCTCCGTGCTTTGCCTCTAGGCGGCGTAGAGGCTGACTTGGATATTCGTGCAGCGGAGATGACGTCCAGCACAGAATTAGTCGATGCGACAGCACCTAGGATGAATGTCGCACAAGCTCTAGCCAGACTGCTTGGCACACTAATGTGATTAAGCAGACTAGCACAGTTACCTATGTAGGCTCTGTTGATAAGTTGCGTAAATGGCAATTTAATGATACGCTAGGTAGAATAGTAAAAACCGACGTGTTTTGAGGAATATGGCTGCCGAGAATGATATTACGAGTATTGGCGCGCACCAAGCTACTGGTGGACTACCCATGCCGGGTATAGTTGAAGATCTACGGTCACAACTAGTAATTGATGAGGCCGGCTATCTTCTACCGGCTGAATTCTCACGTGACGAGGAAGAGCTGGTTTGGGGTCCTGGAGGACGCCCAGCTGAACCGCGGAGCTTACGAACTATATTGCAGGAGATGCCAAGGGGGGCGACGGCGTGGGTAGGGGGTCTACTACGGCAGACTCTACGTGGGCTAGACGAGTCAGCCGTTGTTACACAACCACCTCTCCATGACGCTGATTCCGACGGGCCGATTTCGCCTGCTGCGACCAGTGACATAGTGTCGCCTATCAGTGATTCTGCACCAAAAACTTCCGAAGAGTGGGAGGCTGAAAGACAATGGTGGGAGGAGGCGACTGTTGCTACTCAAGGTACGCGTGCACGGTTTTTCTTGCTCATCAAAGCAGAGAAGCCTGAGTTATCCCGTGATGCAGCGTGGGAATTAGCCACTAAGCAAGCGTACGATGATCTGAGGGAACGTTGTCCAGATGGCAGTATCGTTGCATCTAGCCATCCATGGGACCGTGAGTATATGCGTCAGATGGGCAAAGTGATGGCTGATAGGAGGACTGCTCTTGATGCGCAAGCGGAGACCCATGCGTTGGCGGTCGAAAGAGCAGCTGCGAGACTTGCCGATGTTCGTTCCCGGCGCGATGAATACCTGATGGCAGCAACTGATCATGATGAGTCAGTACTAGCAGTATTTGACCACTGGGAGCAAAGCACCCTACAGACAAGCACAGAACATGACGCATGGTATGCTGCTCGTCTAGAGCTAAATCAACAAGAGTTCTGCGGCAGTGCAGTATTTGACCGAGCTATAGCCGCAACAATCCGGCGACTGAAGCCAGATGCTGATCATGCTACCCTAATAATCCATGAACACAATCTCGATAGAGACGAAGAATGGGAACGGTCACCATATCGGGCAGACTTTGAGCGGGTAAGAAATGGTCTGAGGAGAGTGCTCAGAGCTATTCGTGGCGGAAATGGTTCCGATATGGAACGGCCGCCACTCGCTGAATTTTATTGGGATCAAGTCGCATCCATATCAGGCATTTTGCTTACGCAGAGTTATGACGACACAACTGCATACCGACTGGCACAAGACGCCGCTGTTCATCGAGCATTAGGTCAATACGATCGAGTACTTGTAGCTAGTTTGCCAGGGGCAGACAAATACCTTCGTTAGCAAATTTGCGCAATGGTGATTCTATAGGTTGTGGTGCTGAAGGACGGTATACTTTAGCTCATGAATGTGCGCAGATTGGTCAAGCAACTTATTCCTCGTCAACTCTTTGAGCAGCTAGCTCCGTACGGACACTTAACCGAGGCGGTTATATATAACGCGATCAACGGATTCCCGGCCCGTAAGATGAAAGTCATCGGGGTAACTGGCACTAATGGCAAGACGACAACAGCGACGCTTATATATACGCTCCTTACTGCAGCTGGCTACAAAACTGGCCTCATGACCACCGTATCATACGGCGTAAGCGGCAACCTCCGGCCGAATACGCATATGACGACGGTGCCAATACCACTACTTATGAAGCGGCTGAAGTGGATGCGCGAACACGACATTGAGTGGTTGGTGCTCGAGACATCGAGCCACGCGCTGGCACAATTCCGCGTCTGGGGTATGCCATACAGCGTAGCGGTGTGGACTAACTTAACGCATGAGCATCTGGATTATCACAAGACGTTTGAACGCTACCGGGAGGCAAAGGTCCGCTTATTCAGAATGACAGCGCGAAACCGCAAGGGTTTGCAAACGGGCATTGTAAATGCCGATGACCCGTCGTGGCACTACTTTGCAGACGAGATGCCGAACGTCGTAAGCTATGGGCTGAACAACGGGGAAGTAAAGGCCGAAAAGGTTCGGACGACAAACAGAGGCAGCGACTTCACGATGCGTTATCAGGATATGAAACTACAGTTGCATATCAACATACCCGGCGAGTTCAATGTCTATAACGCACTGGCTGCCGCGGCAACCGGCGCGGTTGTAGGCTTGACTGATAAGCAAATTGCCGAAGGCCTTGCATCATTTACTGGCGTTCCTGGTCGTATGGAAGTAATTGAAGCCGGCCAGCCCTTCGCTGTGCTTGTTGACTACGCGGTTACCCCTGACGCGCTTGAAAAGGCGCTGCTGGCTTTGCGACATACCACGAAAGGTAGTATCCATCTCGTATTTGGGGCCACAGGTGACCGTGACAAAACTAAGCGGCCAACTATGGGCAACGTAGCGGCACGATATGCTGATCACCTCTATTTAACAGATGACGAAACGTATACTGAGGACCCTGAAGCTATTCGTGAAGCGGTGTATAAAGGTGTTGTCGCTGCCAAAGGCAAAGCCAAAGCAAAAGTTATCGCTGATCGGCGTGAGGCAATAATGGCTGCGTTCAAAGCTGCCAAAGCAGGCGATACTGTCCTACTCACCGGTATCGGTCATGAAACTGTCCGCAATATGGGCGGTAAAGAAATTCCGTGGGATGAGCGTAAAGTTGCGAGAGAGTTACTAAACGCTAGGTGAGGACTCAGGAGCTTCCGGAAAAAAATCTGACACCGACAGGGCTCGACTAATTAAGAGTGGAAATGCATCTGCGGTGTCTGTTGTGTCAATGGCTGCCTCTTCGTCGCCAAGGCTGTATCCTTGTGAATGGTCGGCAGGATTAAGCGGGTACGCAAGCCGGCCGGTTACTACAAGCCCTGGTCCAGAGTGTACGTAATCTGGCAACAGGTCATCCATACGGAAGGAGACTGGCCTAGGCGCGACATCAACGCGACCCTCCGGTCTAACTGCAAGGTCGATAACCCATGTCGTTCCAAAGGCGTCGCGCATCCTATCAATTACGCCTTGTGGCGTAGCAGGCTCTACGATATCAAATCGATCCGAAATCTCCGCACCTGACATAGGTGAATATTATATCATTGTCAGCAATATACATCAACTTGATAGGTAGTCTAGGCCTGAATGATCAACTGCATCTATGAGTCGGTACGCTGCCTCTTTGCCGTGATCCTCGATAGCCCAGGGCAAAGGGTCGAACCGATCGGCGAATTCTGCGGAGGCAAAAGTGGGGTGAGCTTCGACACGAGCAAATAAGCCTTCATCATCCCCTGAGATATAAAAAGGATCAGCCTCATCATAAGGAATACCCAATTCATTGCGTAAGTCATTCAGTTGGTCGATGCTGTGATGGACATTTATGCCGGTTAGTAATGTTCTGCGGGTGCCATCTGGCTGCGCGATGCCAATTGGTACATCAGCCCACAAGCGAATACCATTTACATTATCTGTAAATGTTCCTGGCCGTATATTTAACTCAGGTACTGTAGCCAATGCTGCACGTAGTCCCCGCTCAGCCTGAACGTCGAGTAAGGCACCGTCAATAACACGGTGTGCACGTGCTACGTTTCTTGGGTCTGTAATACCTGTTTTTTCGTATCCTGCATGGAGCTCAGTGGCTAATAAAGAGATTGGGAAGTCAGGCCGCATGTCAGCCAGTGTATGCACGAGGCGCTTGAACCGTGCGATTCTCCTTTGGGCGTACAATAAGTATTCTGCTTGCGCCGGATTCCCCTCCAGTGTTCGTAGTGAGTTTGTCGAAAAGACTAAGTCGGGAGTCGAGGTGCGCAACTGAGCGAGTATTTGCGAAAGCTCCAATGGTTTCTGCGCCTCTCGTTGTGCCCTGTAATTCTCATGGCCCATAAAATCCGCAGCAATGCGCCAATATTTTGATAGGCTCATAGGATCTGCTAGAGCTCTGCCTGATTTCACATGCATCGCTTGAATGTGGCTGATGAAGTCTTGCCGGCGGCGGAAGTCGTGAGCAATTTGCTTTGCGTCAGCGAGTGGCTGCTCGAGATCGGCTGGAACTCTTTTCTCTTGGCGGTTAAAATCCATTATCTAAACACTAGCATAATAATTGACATTCGGCAAGTATAGTTACCGTGTATTGTTAACAACTTATCATAAAAGCGTTGACAGAAAGCATGCCTATCTGTAAAATCCTTTGAGGTTATGAACCAGCTCCATATGCAACGTCATATTTTTATTCTCAGCCTTGTCAAGAAGGCCCGTGCGGGAGTTGCATAGTAAACTAGCTTAAGCAAGAACTAAATAACAATCTCCCCAAGGAAACGAGGGGAGATTTTTTATGAGCAAGAGATCATGAATA
>JANWHZ010000040.1 GCA_025450135.1 Candidatus Saccharimonadales bacterium | reverse complement strand
TGCTTGGTGACCCCGCGGAGAGTCGAACTCCGGTTGCTGGGATGAAAACCCAGTGTCCTGGGCCGCTAGACGACGGGGCCAAATAAGACTCAGAAATAGTACCATAACAGATAGAAAAATGCCAGACATCTGCTCCAGAGCAATACCTTCGCCGAAATTAAGTCAGTTAACGGGATGCCATATCTGTATAGCAGCTGCTGCTGAGATGCGGCTAAGACATGGTTTCGGCCTTCACTACGACTCCGGTAATGTCATGAATAATCTGCTGCCGTGTAGTGATATCTAGGTCGTCTAGCTTGTTCGTATATATAGTGAGCACAAATTGCTTGCCTTGGTAGGAAATGATGGCAGCGTCATGCACAAAATTTCCTGCGTCGTCATCGTCATCGTCGAGAAGCTCCCCATATTTGTGGTATACCGTTGCGCCAACGGGAAGCGCCGCGGGGATAAGTGTCTCGTCATTTGTGTTTTGCATATACGATAAAAGTAAATTCGTGTCTGCGGTATTGAGCAACTGATGCTGGTAAAGTTTCTGTAGCAGCCGCGCTTCGTCAAGCGGGGTGATAGTATTGTTGTCTGGGTTATATGAGGCGAGTCCAAGCTGATGTGCGTAGCTCTCGAGTGACGCGGTGCCGAGCTGGCCCATTAACATGTCCCACGAGTCGTTGTCGCTCTGGTTGACCATTTCCTGAAGCTGCCATCCGGCGGTGCTTACGCCAAGGGGCATAGTGAGCCTATACGTCCCCTGCTCCACGTCACGTAGAAACGCCGCTGCAGTCAAGACTTTCGTGGTGCTGGCGGCTGTGAAAGCAGTGGTTTGACCATAGGTGAAGCTTGTATCGTCACTGCCTAGATCGATGAGTGCGACGCCAATGCTAATTGATGGATTAGCCTTGATGATACTAGTTATAGCTTTCGCAAGCTGTGGATGCGTATCAATTGCTTTGGCCGACTGTGACGACAAGTGCAGTGCAATAAGTATTATGGCCACGATAATCGCTAGTACTATAAACAGTTTTTTTGATAATCTCTTCTGTTGTTGTTGAGCTGGCACGGACTGAGGTGAACGAAATGAGCTGTAGGTGTAATATTGCATAGCCATACGTGTAGTATAGCGGCCTTGCTGGGTAGCTGCTGTAATATGTGAGGTTGTGGTGCCTGAAGTGCCTCTGCCGCCGTGTTGCGCACGGTCCAGTCGCCCGCCTTGCCTAGTACGGGCTGGACGCAAACAACCGGACTGGAAAGTATCATGCTCCGGCTATGTTATCGACTGGCACGCAAACAGCAAGTGCGTGATACCATGGCCTTATGGAAGACCAACTTGACGTACTCCGGCTGCCTGACTTTAAACCAAGTGGGGTTGTAAAATTGCGAAGTCAAACATTGAAAGATGGTGACTGGGTTCGTATCTTTAATCTCTGGGTTCTCTCCCGGCAGCCGGTGCCAAGTATTATCTACCAGCAGCGTGGCCCGAACGTTGTCTGGGCGCCAAACATGTTGGATATAACTGTTGGTGGACATTATACGACCGGTGAGTCTGGTCTAGACGGCATCCGTGAGGCCGAGGAAGAATTAGGCAAGACCTATAATCCTGCTCGAGCCGTGTATGTCGGTCAGAAAATGCATGTTGGCGAGGTCAACGAAAGAGGCCAGAAGAAAAATATTATGGAAATATACATTATCGAGGATGACTCGCCACTGGCATCATATAAACTCGATCCGAACGAGGTTTACGCCATATGCTCCTGCCCTATCGCAGAGTTGCTCAAAGTCCACCACGATCAGACATATGCGTTCCAGGCCAAAGCAATGAAGCATGACGGTACGATGTTTGATATGACGGTGACTCAAAAATCCTTTCCTTGGAATTGGGATAACTACCACTATAAAATTGCTCGGCTTGCCGAACGTTACTTCCAAGGCGATCAAGATTTACTATATTAATAACTGCGATTTTTACATTGCATGCATCATTGCTGCCTCTGTCTAGGTCTTGTGGCGTATGCCATAATGCAAGCATGAAATTGTTATCAACAAACCCGTCGCGAGGATACGAAACTATCGGCGAAATGGAAGCGTCCACTCCAGCAGTGGTTACAGAAAAGGTTGCATTGGCGCATAAGGCTCAACGAGCTTGGCAAGACTTGGGGCTGGCAGAGCGCATCACACTACTACGGAAAGCTGGCGAACGGTTTGAAGAGCAGGCTGAAGAGATGATTGCGCTTGAGTCTGAAGAAATGGGTATGCCCATTAGGGATGCGCGTGCTGACTTTGCTTGGACCATTGATTTCTGGAATTCGTATTTGGATCAAGCAGAAGTGGCGCTGCATCCCGTCGTTACCTACGAAGACGAGCGAGAGCGTCACGAGCTGCACCGGTTACCGCGTGGCGTGGCCGCTTGTATCGTGCCGTGGAACTTTCCATTTGCTAATTTTGTATGGCAGTGTGGTCAGAACCTGGTTGCTGGCAACACAGTTGTATTCAAGCATTCTGAAGAAACGCCGTTCTGTGGTGCCTGGATCGAGAAGATATTAACGACTGTATTACCCAAAGGGGTATTCAACGAAGTCTACGGCGATGCCGAAGTGGGACGATTGTTAGTAGACGCTGACATTGATTTTGTTTGCTTTACGGGTAGTACGAAAGCTGGCGCGTCAATAGCGGCACGCGCTGGAGCACGGCTGATACCGACATGCATGGAACTAGGCGGTTCAGCTCCGGGTATTATCTTTGACGATGCCGATGTGCCAGCAATTGTGAGTGATGTGTACTTATATCGCTTTATGAATAGCGGCCAGGCCTGTGACGGTTTGAAGCGGCTAATTGTCCACGCGAACAAATATGATGAGGTAGTTGCAGCCCTGTCAGATCTAATTCAGACGAAGAAAATAGGCGACGCACGTAATGAAAGTACTGATCTCGGGCCACTTGTCGCCAAACGGCAACTCGAGCTGCTGGAAAACCAGGTTGCTGACGCTACTGCGAAAGGTGCAAAGGTGCTACTTGGCGGTTCACGCCCGCAGAGGTTCGAGGGCGCGTATTATGAGCCGACGCTACTCGCTCACATTACACCAGATATGCGTGTTTGGCAGGAGGAAGTATTTGGTCCAGTGTTACCGATCGTCACATTTAAATCCGAAGCTGAAGCTATACACTTGGCGAATGACACCAGATATGGGCTCGGTGGCTATGTATTCACTTCTGACCCTGAGCGCTTTAGGCGTATCGCCCAGCAGCTTGAGACGTGTATGGTCAGCCATAACGGTGCTGTCTATATTCGTCCAGAGAACTTTTTCGGAGGCATGAAGCAATCGGGATCTGGACGTGAGCATGGCACGGAAGGTTTCCACGAAGTTACACTGAGTAGGCAGATTGCTGTTCGGAAATAGCTATTTGCTATTGATTGGGTTGAGTAGCGTTGCCCCGTCCAATCGAGCCACATTGACTGCTTTGTCCACTGCATATATATCCAGCCATCCACTAGTATATGGTCGGAGCAATGACTGCAGCGTTTCTGGCGTAGCCGCCGGATCGAGCCATCGGTCCTCTGTAGTCGGATCTAAAATAACTGGCATGCGGTGATGGATCGGTGCCAGTGCATGATTAGCCGTGGTTGTCAGAATGCTATATGTACCAAGCTTGGCACCCTGTTCGACTTCCCAATAGCGGTAAACGCCGGCGAACGCGCATATATCCGATTCTTTAGCGTGAATGTAGTAGGGCTGCTTACCAAGCGCCGTTTGCTGCCACTCGTAAAAGCCACTGGCTGGGACCAGGCAACGCCGGTCTCGTACCGCTCGCCGCCACAATGCCTTATCGAAAATTCCTTCGCTGCGCGCATTAAACGTATTGTATTTCATGACGTCCCGTGGCTCTCTTGCCCATGGTGGCATAAAGCCCCATTGCATCAGTTCTAGATGGTTTGTATCGTTGTACCTCGTCACGACTGGCATAATTTGCTCAGGTGCAACGTTATAGCGTGGCTTCAGACTGTCAGCAAGTTCTTGAAAATCCTCGTCATCAATGGTAAATCGTTCGGCCAGTTCATTCGTTTGAATGAGTGCATATCGCCCACACATACTTACTAGTATGCGCAAGTAAACATACTACGTATGTGAACCTGCTTACAGGCAGAAACAAACGTTGCTTAGATGTGTGAAAGTAGTCGGACGAGCACTGCGCCGATGACCGCATACGCGATAAGCGCTACAAGCGAGGTCCAGTCAAATACGCTCTGAACTACAGCACCTTGTCCGGCAGCCACTGAGTGCTGACCAAATATACCAGCAAACGGCGCAGCAAACGGCCCGCTCCAGGTGTATACCCAGGTTACAAATGTGTTGGCCGCATTGGCGCCGATGAATAGCAGCACAAACCGCAGTATGAGTAATAGTTCGATAATCCCAAAAACGACATACATAAAAGTTGCGACCACGTTTGCCTACCTCTTAACAACTTTATTTTAGGCAAACATGTGCTAACGGGCAGTGATCTATCTTACGATTGCGCTAATTGAAAAATTTGCATTCGATGCATACCCTCCATATGCTTACAGTATGGATACTGCACCAACTAGTTCCGAACCCGCCCCCAGGTCGGCAGTATCAATGGTGCTATGGATAGTTGGTATGGTTGTGGCAGCCGCAGCCCTGGTGTTTGCATCTCGAGCGGCGGCAAGTTGGTATCTAAGCCTGAGCGCTACGAATGATACTGTCAACTGCGCCAAAGCAGGCGCGGGCCATTTTGTTGTTATCCATAACAGTCAAGCTGATCCCGCAGCTACTACTGGAACGCTGTGCGATACGCTAACGATTATTAACAAGGATCCAAAATTGAGGGTGATGGCGTTCGGCCCGCATGATCATCATATTGCGTACGATGGTGTTACCGAACAAACTTTGGCAGAGAACCAAAGCATGACTATAACGTTTAATAAGCTGGGCACCTATACGTTTCACGATCACGTTGATGACTCGTCGATCGGCACCTTTACCGTGCTAAGTCGCTAGTTTATTTCAAGAGATTGGAAGAGCGCGAGCGTCTGCGTACAGACGTCAGTATTGAGCCATGTACTATTTGTGATACTCAATGCTGCCGAGTTGGTCGTTGCGCACGTTTGATTGCTGCATGTGTAAAAACGAGCACTAACGATCGGATCAAGCAGGCTGAGGTCAGCAGCTAAAATTACCTGGTCCTTAGCAAATGACGAACCGCCGGTAATTATTACTTCCTCAAAAGTGCTGTTAGGGTTAGCACCCCCCGCGAGGTGAAGGTATGTTAAATAGGGATATTGGTGTTGTGCAGGGGTCGGCTTGTCGTATCCAATCTGCGCTGAGGCTTGCCCAGCTGTGGCGTGGTTGCTAGCAAGTTCGTCCAACGTTGTTCCGCCAGGACGTATACTAACCACCACTTTGCCATTTACACTTTGTCCGTTTGTACTCGGCATGCTTACCGCAGGCGACGTTACGGTGATTGTTTGGTCGTTCGGATTATTGTTAGACGGTGGTGTTACTGTCCAGCTGGTGGGATATGAGAAACTCAAGTTAAGATCTTTACCATTGGAAACATACCGAGTAGGCGTTCCTGGGGCCTGGGTGCCGCTAGGTACAGTTGGCTGGTCAGATGAACTGGAGGCACTCGGTGGTGTAGCCAGTCCAGTCTGTGCTGCGGCGCCGCGATGGTTAGTGAACCAATAGGCGGCAGCGCCTCCAGCCAACACTAACAAAGCTATGACGCTCAGTGATACAAAGAGTTTTGTTTTATGGTGGGTTGACGGTGTGGCAATGTTGCTATGTGGGGGTTGGTCATCTATGACAGGCGTCGGCTCGAAGTCCGTGGGATCGTTGTCCATAATACCTATCATTATACGCCGCCAGGTTAGACCAGATTTAACGCTATTAATTGTGACCTAGATCACTACTAAGCATAAGC
>JANWHZ010000039.1 GCA_025450135.1 Candidatus Saccharimonadales bacterium | reverse complement strand
TTATGCAGAACTCGGCACGGCTGCTCTCAATTTCTTGTCGAAGCAGAGAGGCAATATCAAGCCTATGTAGCTATGCTGCCGCAGGGGCAGCAAGATGCGCTAGCGCAGGCAGAGGAGGACCTCCGAACAACTGATCGCCGCCCTCTAGACGAGAGGTTCCTGACGCAGCCGCTTGATGACACCAGTAGGGCTAAGCGTGAGGCAGTCATGGATGTTCGCCAAAGGGCCTGGGAAGGAGCTGACATTAAGGCAGACGATGTTCTAAACCTTGCTTGGGCTCAATACACTCAGCAGCCGGAAAGAGATCGGGTAGTCATAGGGATGATCGATACCGACCCTACTTCGTCAAAACGTAAAACAGGCAAAAAACTACTTCCTTATCCATATCCATTTGTACCCTATGACCGGATAGGCGGTCCGACGGGCTTACCCCTAGCCGCCTAGATCTGTTAAATCCACACTGTTGATGACATAACCATTCAGCAGTGGTAGCTAACTGTTTGCTCTCGACAAGGTATTCCACTTATGCTACGCTGATGCCAAAGGCTTAAAATAAACAGTATGGACAACGTCAAACAACAAGTAGTTGATCGCCTGAAACAGGCTAATAACATCTTGGTAACAGTCCGTGCCAACCCCACGATTGACCTGCTGAGCGCTTGTATCGGCCTCGCGCTGGTTCTCGACAAACTTGATAAGCATGCCACTGCGGTGTTCAGCGGTGAAGTCCCGAGCGCTATGGAGTTTTTAAAGCCCGACGAGACGTTGGAGCAGACGCCAAACTCATTGCGTGACTTCATCATTGCCCTCGACAAGACCAAGGCCGACAAACTTAGGTACAAAGTCGAAGATAAGGTAGTGAGGATCTTCATTACGCCATATAAGACTTCGCTAAGTCAAGACGATCTTGAATTTAGTCAAGGCGACTTTAACATCGATGTCGTGGTTGCGCTGGGCGTTCATGAACAGGCCGAACTAGATTCGGCAATCACCGAGCATGGGCGGATCTTGCACGACGCGGCAGTCATAAGTATCAACAATACGCCGAATAGTAACCTCGGGTCACTTAACTGGCAGGATGTTAGTGCTAGCTCGGTGTCTGAGATGGTGGCAGATCTGACCGTTACCATAGACAAGAATGTACTCGATGAACAAGTTGCCACAGCACTCTTGACCGGGGTTGTAGCTGAAACAGCACGCTTCAGTAATGATAAGACGACACCCAAGACAATGAACTTGGCAGGCGAGCTAATGGCAGCTGGAGCCAATCAACAATTAGTAGCTGACAAGCTGCGCGGCGAAACGCATGATGTACCGCATGATGCTAAACCGACAGAAGAAAAGTCATCGGGAGCCGACGGCACACTCGAGATTAGCCACCCTGAACCTAGCAGTAATGATACTCCAGCTGAAGAACCGAAGTCGAGCGAGCAGGACCAGAAAGTTGGCGAGCAGTCTGATGAAAAATCGAGCGACGAAATCCCGGATCTTATACCCACCAAGAGCCGCGAGATGTTGCCAGTTCCTGAGTTGGGAAATACCCCAGCAGGCCAGGTGGGTACACTACTCGATAATCCGTTTACCGGTGAGTTTAAAGATGAAGAAACTTCAGGTGCTCAGCACGGGTTCCTTATTGACCAGGCTGCTGAAATTGCCGCTGGGGCTCCCGGTTCAACTGCTAATGCGTCCGCTCAACCAGATGGTATTGATCTACCACCAGTTGTAACGCCTGCTGCACCTATTCTTACGCACGATCAGCCTGTTATCTCTTTGCTACCGGACGACGATACCGTTGCGCCAGTTGCAGCTATTGTTCCCGAACTACCGGCTATGCCGCTGGCCCCTGAATCGCCTGTAAGTGTTGCACCGATGGCGCTTGCTGCTCAATCAAGCGACGATGATGCCGACCAGACCTTGGAAGATATTGAAGAGTCAGTGCATAGTTCCCACGTTGCTGAAGACAGTGTTGATCTCGGGATACAAACACCCCGGCCGTTCGCTTCTACCGACTCGAATCCAGTTGATGAAGCACGGGCCCAGGTTGAGGCGGCACTTAAGCAGATTACGCAGCCGCCCAAACCGCTTGAGGGTCTTGGTGCCCAACCGCTTGGTGACCCGCTTCATGCCGCTGCGGCTGCCCCGGTAACCCAAGTTCCGGTAGCTGCGCCGCCCCAGATTGATGTCGATGAACAAGGTAATCTACGGCCTGCAGGTTCACCGTTACCGCTTATCGATCCAAGAACGCCGCGGGCTATGGACATGCCGTTGCCGCCGGTATCGCCATCTGGCTCTCTGTCTGGGCCGTCGCCGAGTCAAGGCCCCGCTTCAGTACCCCCGCCTGCAGTACCCCCGCCTTTCATGCCTCCGTTTAGTCCGCCACCTGCATCGTAGATTTAAAGAGCTTGCCCAAGCCGTCTCTATCTGATAAAATGCAAGCAGCATGATTACAGGTGAGAAAAAGCAGGTCGCAATTCAGTCTGTGCAGACGCACAAAACTGACACTGGGAGTTCAGCAGTGCAGGCCGCAATTATAACTGAGCGCGTCAAAGAGTTAACTGAGCACTTGAAGGGTCATGAACATGATCTCGCGGCTCGCCGCGGGCTCCTGCGTCTAGTCGGTCAACGCCGTCGCCTTCTGAAATACATTGCAGATCGTGACAGCCAGGCATATCTGGCACTCATTAAAAAGCTCGGTATTCGCCGTTAAGGCGGGTGCATAAACCAGCTTCTTTGTTCTCGGGCATTGTAGAACAGGGAACGAAGAAGCAAGCTTGTGCACATTAATAACTTCTCTAGAGAAGCGTTTGGGCTCCGTATATAGAGCTACAGATATCCAGCGGCAGAACTTCTACCATAAGCACAAGAGCAGCTGTATATTTGCACCCTGTATGCGGTGTGGCCTGACGCACGACCTAGAATAGAAAGGTAACACGTACTAGATGGGACAAACGATTAACCCGTACGGTAGGCCAATTATCAAACTAGAAACTGAGCTCTGTGGTCGCACACTGAGCCTTGAAGTAAACCGTGTCGGTTTTCGGACCAGCGCATCGGTTATTGTGCGCTATGGTGAAACTGTGGTGCTTGGCACCGCGATGGTTAGCGGTAACCAGGTTTCGGGGCTAGATTATTTTCCGCTTAGCGTAGATTACGAGGAGCGTTTCTATGCTGCCGGCCGCATTAGTGGTAGTAAGTTTATCAAACGCGAAGGCAGACCTTCGGACGAGGCTATCTTAATCGGACGCCTCATAGATCGCCCTATCCGGCCGCTGTGGCCCAAGGGGTATCGCCAAGAAGTACAAGGTATTGCGACAGTACTGAGTATGGACCCGACCTTCCGGCCGGATGTAATTGGCATGATCGCTGTCAGTACAGCATTCATGCTTACCGGGGCACCATTTGACGGTCCGATTGCAGGACTGCGCGTTGGCCTAGTTGATGGTACGCCAAAAGCTTTCTTATCAGTTGAAGAATTAGCGAACGGGCCTCTCGACTTAGTCGTAGCTGGTACGGAACATGCCATTACCATGGTGGAGGCTGGCGCTAAAGAAGTGAGCGAAGAGCAAATTACTGAAGCTCTCGAGTATGCGTTTGCCGCCATGCAGCCGGCGATCACGCTGCAGAAAGAATTGGTTAAAAAGATCGGTGTTACTCCGCTTGAGTATTCACTGCTACTGCCCGACGAAGATATCCGTGGCCGGGTGGATACTTGGCTAGAGGGAAAGCTCGGGGTTGGCCTGCGTCAGCCGTACCCGGAGCGCAACGATTTGCTCAGTGACCTCCGTAATCAAATGCACGCGCACTTTGCCGAGGAAGTTGGCGAGGATGGCTACGCTGAGAGCAAACGAGAGTATGACGATGCGTTCGACATAGCCATACATAAAGACGTACGCAAAGGCATTATCGGGGAGGGGATACGTCCCGACGGGCGCAAGCTGACCGAAGTCCGGCCCTTGAGTAGTGAAGTTGGCATACTGCCACGCGCACATGGTTCCAGCTTATTTACTCGTGGTATGACGCAAGGCCTAAATATTGTTACTCTGGCGCCCTTAAGTTATGCGCAGATGCTCGACACAATGGAAAAGGTCGGCGAGCGACGCTACATGCACCACTACAACGCACCTGGCTATACGACTGGTGAAGTACGGCGCCTCGGGAGTCCAGGTCGCCGCGAGATCGGCCACAGCTATCTTGCTGAGCGTGCCCTCTTGCCGGTGCTCCCGGACGAGAGCGAATTTCCATATGCTATCCGTTCAGTGACAGAAATCATGAGCCAAAACGGCTCGACATCACAGGCGGCAGTCTGCTCAAGCTGTCTGGCACTCATGGATGCTGGCGTTCCGCTGAAAGCGCCTGTTAGCGGTGTGGCTATGGGTCTCATGATGGATGGCGACACGCCGTACATTTTGACCGATATTGCCGACGCCGAAGACTTTGCTGGTGACATGGACTTCAAGGTCGCTGGTACAGCAAAGGGCATTACGGCGCTTCAGATGGATATGAAGGTCCATGGCTTGCCAGTTTCAATACTCAAGCAGGCGATTAAGCAGGGAAACGACGGTCGCGCTATCATCTTAGAGCATATGTTGACCACGCTTGCAGCCCCTCGGAACGAGCTGAGTCCGTACGCTCCACGTGTCGAGTCGATTCAGATCAATCCAGACAAGATCCGTGAGGTGATCGGTAAGGGCGGTGAGACGATTCAGAAGATTACTGCTGAAACAGGTACCGAGATTGATATAAAAGACGACGGTACCATTATGATTGCCAGTCCGGACAAAGAAAAAATCGACGCTGCCAAGCAGTGGATAGCTTCTATTGTCGAGGAGCCGGAAGTCGGCAAGATCTACCATGATAAGCCCGTAGTCAGCGTCCTTGATTTCGGTGCCTTTGTGCAAATCATGCCAGGCAAAGATGGCTTAGTGCATGTTTCGGAAATGAGAGAAGAACGGGTTAACAAACCGAGCGACGTTGTTAAAGAAGGCGACAAAGTAACTGTTAAATTAATCGCGATCGATGACCGTGGCCGATTGCAGCTGAGTATGAAAGCAGCACAACGGGAATTGAACAAAAAATAATGGAAGCACTACAACGAGTCGACAAGCTCCACAAGACTGCAACTGGCTACCTAGTTGTTGGACTTGTCGGACTCGGGTTGGCATACCTCTGCGCTCTCTGGGCGATTGATAATGGCAATGTGTGGCTATACGTAGTTACCGTCGTACTTTTTATCGGTGCCGTACACGACATGGTAAGGCTGCCAAGAAAGGTGCTTCATTATGTCAAAGCAAGATGAACTTGATAAGATAAAGCGGCAGATACTTGTCGATAAGGTGTGCCCTGAATTGGCAGGGCAGGCTACACAACTTGTTTTTGGCGCCGGCAATCCGAATGCCGAGCTGGTTTTTATCGGCGAGGCTCCTGGCAAAAACGAAGATTTGCAGGGAAAGCCGTTTGTTGGTGCAGCCGGCAAATTCCTGAACGAAATGCTAGCCAGTATCGACATGGAGCGGGATGACGTTTATATAACCAACATTGTCAAATACAGACCGCCAAACAATCGCGATCCGTTACCGGAAGAAAAAAAAGCATTCTTACCGTATTTGCAGGCCCAGCTAGAAGTAATTCAACCGGTTATGGTGGCTACTCTCGGTCGCCACAG
>JANWHZ010000038.1 GCA_025450135.1 Candidatus Saccharimonadales bacterium | reverse complement strand
TAGCGTCGCTTGCAATATCGGGGCTCATAAAGACTATCAGGTCTGCGGCCTCTAGCAACTCGTTGCTTGTTGATGTGCGTTCAGGTGAAAAATATTCATCGAGGTGGAAGCGCTTGCGTATGGCCCCTGTCGGGCGTGGGACGTAATCAAGGGGGTATAAATTGTAGTTTGAAGCTTCGATGCCACTAGATGACGCATGTACGTGTGGGTTGCGTAGTTCCCGTACAAATGCTTCAGCAAGTCGACTTCGGTATGTATTTCCACGACAGACGAAATGAATTTTATATGTATGTTGCACGCTTAATCCATCATAACAGAATGGGCTGTCCGTGAAATGGCGATATACATACTCATATGCAAGGCGAAAAGAAAAGCAGCGAAACGCTTGAGAAAGAGTTAGCTGATGCTGCTTGACGAGTACCAATGGGCAGTTGCTATGTCCACTATAAGCATCCAGATATGGAGCATCGTTATCAGGTAGTGGGCCATGCTATCCCCGAGGCGACAGAGGAAGTAGCTGTTTTATACAAAGCGCTTTATATGCCAAATGACATTGTATTTGCGCGTGCGCTCCGTATTTGGCAAGAAGCAGCCGCGTGACACGGCAAAACTGTCCCACGTTTCACGCTGGTCACGAAGTAGTCTTGTAGGACTTGGAAAATGCGGCCGCATAACCATTGGTTGTTTGGTGCAACTAATGCCTGCTAGTGAACGGCGCTCATTAGTTTATTATGTCGTGTTTCTTCTATCACTTTTAGCTTGCCAATTTGAGATGGGATGGTTTTGCGCTGGATGAAATGTGCCATTTTTCATAGAGCCTCGCACGAGATCTCGATAAGCTTTAGTCTGCTAATTCGCATAAGCACGAAGGGTAGGCAATGTATGGATATCGAGCACGTTTTCTTTTCTGTAGGCCAGGAAGGAGCGATGGATGCCTGCACAAAAGCGTTTAAGCTCGGGCTGCTCGCTATGCATGAAGTACATTACGGCGACATGCTTGTTGCTATGGTGACGACTTCGAGTACGCCGCCGCGGGTAGCTGCCCGTCATAAAGTACAAATTGAGCAGGCGGTACTTGAGGCAGGTAAATCCAGATTCATTGAGCCGCTTACGCCCAAGTACGGGTCGAGGGTTAACCGTCAACTCGGGA
This sequence comes from Candidatus Saccharimonadales bacterium, assembly GCA_025450135.1. GTDB lineage: Bacteria > Patescibacteriota > Saccharimonadia > Saccharimonadales > UBA4665 > JANWHZ01. Next base: position 56,511 of record JANWHZ010000038.1, on the reverse strand, counting down.
GGTACTACTTGGCAATGGCACAGGAGGCTTTTCATGTGCCGCAGCAGTCAGCATATGTGCCTGCTTTGATCCTTAGTTAACTTGTGGTATAGTATATCCATAAATTAATTTGCGCTGACTAAAAGTCACGTTAAGTCCCAAGTGATTTGACGAGATGTTACAGCGCCGAGTCGGGTTGAGCCGACGTAGGAGTAGTTGCTATGCCAGACGGCAATAAGACAGAGCAAAAGCAGCGGATTCGTATCCGCCTAAAAGCATACGATCACCGTGTCATTGACCAAGCTGCCAAGCAGATTGTTGATACCGCTTTGCGCACTGGTGCTACTCTTGCAGGCCCGATCCCTCTTCCAACACGCAAGAGTACATTCACTGTTGTGAAAAGCCCGCACGTTTATAAGAAGGGCCGTGAGCAATTTGAAATGCGTACCCATAAGCGCCTAATCGATGTATTTGAACCGACGCCGAAGACGATTGATAGCCTCATGAACCTGAGTCTACCGGCTGGTTGCGACGTCGAAATAAAAATGTAGCTTGGTCCTTCTTTAAAAAGCGCTTCTGTGAAGGGGGCGCTTTTTAGTTGATTTTGAGATAGGATAAATTAAGATGCGTATTATCCTTGCCAGCCAGTCACCTCGACGAAAAGAATTGCTCACTTCTATGGGGCTTATGTTCGAAATCGTTCCGAGCAATTATGATGAGGTGTTAGATTCTAGTCGTTTGCCTGCTATCGTTGCACAGGAGCTGGCGATTGGAAAAGCGAATGCAGTGGCCAATAAGTACCCTGATGCGTTGGTCGTAGGCTCAGATACGATTGTTTCGATTGACAATGAACAGCTCGCCAAGCCGTATGACATTGATGAAGCAAAGCAAATGCTTCAACGCATGAGTGGTCGCGGTAGCATCGTAACGACCAGCGTTGTCGTTGCGTCCCGAGTAAAGGGGATTATGTTGTGTGGCGCAGAAGAAACACGGGTGGTCTTTAAACCCTACAACCCGCAGACCGTGGACGCATATCTTGCAACAGGTGACTATGCGGATAAAGCCGGTGGATATGGAATTCAGAGTGGTGCGGCACCATTGATCGATCACATCGAAGGCGATTACGATACAATAGTTGGGTTGCCGACACGATTATTAGCAATCTTTTTAAATCAATGCGGTATAACGGCTCATCAAGTTCAGCTTGATGTTCCTGTAAGGCAAGCCGCTCTAGTGGAACACATAGATGGCTGAGCAAGAGTTGATTATCTTTGTAGACGAAGCTGGGAAGCCGACTGGCGAGGTAGGGTCGAAGTTAGAGTGCCACAATGCGGAAACGAAGCTGCATCTGGCATTCTCATGTTACGTGTTCCGGCGGAGCGACCACAAGTTCCTCGTGACGCAGCGTGCCCATTCTAAGAAAGTCTGGCCGGGCGTCTGGAGTAACAGCTTCTGTGGCCATCCAGCGCCAGGTGAAGTGATCGAAGCGGCTATCGTACGTCGTGGCAAATTCGAACTGGGCCTAACCGGTCTTCAAGACATCAGATGCATTCTTCCAAAGTACGTGTACATCACGCCTCCTTACAATGGTATCGTGGAACATGAGTTCTGCCCTATATATGTGGCGTATGTGGATAGCGAGCCGGTGCCAAATCCTACTGAAGTTGAAGCGTACAAATGGAAAGCCTGGCCCGAATATATCCAAATACTAACGGAAGATGCCGACAAAATGAGCTGGTGGTGCAAAGATCAGTACCAGCACATCGAAGATATTGAGCCGTTCGTAAGCTTGTCCAACTAAAGTGCGTGTGCTTCAATAAATACAATGGCAAAAACAAAAAGAAAATCAAAAATGCAGCCTGTCGAGCTGGATAGTGTGTACGTGCTAAAACTCGTTATGTACTTGATCATTGGGACGCTTTGGCTACGGATTGGCCGAGCGGACGGCAGCAACATACCAATTCCAATTGGTTTGGTCATCGGCTTCTTATTCGCTGCACACGACAGTTTCAAGATTGACCGTAAGATAGAGTATGCAGTTCTATTGGTAGCAATGTTGATCGGGTTTTGGTCGCAGATCGGCCTCATGATTACTTATTAATCTTTGTTATACTGCGGACATGCTTGCCCAGCTACTTATACTTTCTGGCATTGTTATCAATGGCATGGGCACGCTAAGCTACGTGCTTGGCACTCTGCAGGGCAAGATCAAACCGAATAAAGTAACCTTTTTTATTTGGTCGATTGCCCCGTTTATTACCTTTCTGGCGCAAGTAAGCCAGCATGTTGGGTTTCAGGCGCTCATGACGCTAAGTGTCAGCATGTTCCCATTGAGTGTGTTTATTGCGTCGTTCTTTAATAAGCGGGCGTACTGGCGCCTGAATATCCGAGATCTGACCTGTGGCTTACTTGCAATGATTGGGCTTGTACTGTGGTATGTGACGAAAGTCGGTAACGTGGCTATCATTCTCAGTCTAATATCTGAAGGACTTGCCACGTTTCCGACTGGCATAAAGGCTTACTACCATCCACGCACCGAACAGGCATGGCCGTGGCTGGCTTCCACTATTAGTGGCGTGCTTACGCTCATCACGATTACAACATGGAATTTTGCCAACTACGCGTTTCCCTTGTTCTACTCGTTCGAAATGTTTGTTCTCTTCGTATTTGTTCAGTTTGAATTGGTTCGATTAGTGAGCCGTGAGTAAACCAATCGCTGACAAGTGTGTGAATAATCTTACATATGTGTAGTATTATGTACACCGCATTGACAGGAGTAACATATGCGTGTTACTCTTATGTTGTATCTTGGAATTCTACGTGTGGTGTATGTAGGTTGACTGATCCAAGCAGTGCGACCGCTATTTTCACCAGACGTTAACACCTAAGGCCGCGGCCGATGGTAAGCGAAACGAAGTTCAAGTTGAGGGCGATGATGCGCTTTTAAGGGCGTACGCGCTTTACGTCGCTATAACGCGGCCATAAATATCAAATCAATAACTGAGGTAACTATGAAAGCATTAATTACCCGAAAGGTTGGCATGACCAGTACTATCGCTGAAGATGGTACGGTTGCTGCTGTAACCTTGCTTTCCGCTAGTCCGAACGTCGTCACTCAGGTCAAGGCGCCTGAAACAGATGGGTATACTGCGGTCCAAGTAGGCTTCGAAGAAGCCAAGAAGCAAAGCGTAACGAAGGCGCAAGCTGGCCATTTTAAGGGTGCCGGTATTACGCCAAAGATTATTCGTGAGTTCCGTGCAGAAGAAATCCCAGAAGACCTCAAAGTTGGAGAAAAAATCAACGTCGAGGTCTTTTCAGTTGGTGACAAAGTCGACGCTACCGGCGTAAGCAAGGGTAAGGGTTGGGCAGGCACAATCAAGCGACACAACTTTCACCGTGGTCGTAAGACACACGGTGGCCGTTCGTATCGTCGCGTCGGTTCCATTGGTTCAATGTTCCCTCAGAACATTCGTCCAGGTAAGCGTATGGCAGGTCAGATGGGTCACGAGCAAGTCACGGTCAAGAATCTCAGCATTGCGCTTGTTGACCTCGACAAGAACATTATTGGCGTAACAGGTGCAGTCCCCGGTCCAAAACGGGGGATTGTTGTTTTGAAGGGGGCTAAGTAATGGCTACTCCAACCTTCACCAAGACAGGTACTAAAGCGACGACCGCTGCTTCTCTCGATAAGAGCGTCTTTAGTGTTATGCCGAAGAATTTTGAGCTTCTCAAGCTCGCATACAACGCATACTTAGCAAACGGCCGCGAAAACCTGGCAATCACCAAAACTCGCGGCCTTGTTAGTGGCGGTGGTAAGAAGCCATGGCGCCAGAAGGGTACCGGACGCGCCCGCTTCGGCTCATCACGTGTTCCGCAATGGCGACACGGTGGTATCGTCTTCGGGCCAACCGGCAGCGAGAACTACTCACTGACCGTTCCGGTAAAAACTAAGCGCACTGCGCTGCGCCAAGCACTGAGCTTGGCTGCCAGCGAAAACCGTATTCGTGTCATCGAAACATTCGAAACTAAGGATGGCAAGGTTTCCAAGACTGCCGACTTGCTGAACAAGGTTGATGCTACCGGCCGTGTGCTGATTGTGGTGAGTGTTAAGGATGACTTGGTAGAGCGTGCAACCCGCAATTTGACTGATGTCAAAGCTGTTGATGCTCGCTATCTTAACGTGTTTGACATTATGAATGCCAACGTAATCGTTATGAGCGAGAAAGCGCTTGCCATCGTAACTGAATGGCTCGGCACAGCTAAGAAGCCAGCTAAGGAGGCCAAATAATGAAAGAGCTTATTTTGCGCCCGCGTCTTAGCGAACAAACCTATGCCCAGGCTCAAACGTCCAATGTCTACGTCTTTAATGTCCCAGCCAGCGCCAATAAGCATATGGTTGCTCGCGCAGTTGAAGCCCAGTTTGATGTAAAGGTTGACTCAGTCAACATCACGAACGTCAAGGGCAAGGCGAAGCGAACAGTTTCACTGACTGGGCGCCGCCGCGGTTTGACCGATGGTACACGCATGGATATTAAAAAAGCATATGTAAAAGTTGCTAAGGGTTCAACGCTGCCGATCTTCGCTGCTGTTGAAGAAAGCGAAGAAAAAGAACAGAAAGCCCAAGAGCAAGTTGAGAAAGCGATGGCTAAACAGCAGAAGGCTGAGGCTAAGCAGGTAACCCCCAAAGGGGCTGCCCGTGTGACTCGCTTGTTCAAGAAGCAGGGAGACAGATAGTATGCCTATTAAGCAATATAACCCAACCAGTCCAGCGCGCCGCGGCATGACGACGCAGAACTTCGACGAAGTCACGACCAAGAAGCCTTTACGCTCACTGCTCGTGCCGAAACGAAGAGGCAATGGTCGCAACAATCAGGGGCGCATTACAACCCGTCATCAAGGTGGTGGTGCTCGTAAATTCTATCGTTTGGTAAATTTCGGGCTGCCAGCAGGTACTGTTGCGATTATCGAACAGATCGAGTATGACCCAAATCGTAGTGCCCGTATAGCCCGTATCAAAGAAGACAACGGCAAATACCATTACATCATTGCAGCGAATGGCATGAAGGTCGGCCAGAAAATTCAAAGCGGCGAAGAAGTCCCAATTGAAAATGGCAATCGCCTAGCGCTCAAGAATATCCCAGTTGGTAGCACTATTCATGCTATTGAACTCCAGCCAGGTCGTGGTGCTCAAATTGTTCGTGCGGCTGGTAATGGTGCTCAGCTGATGGCTAAGGAGGGGGAATATGCCCAAGTTCGTTTGCCAAGCGGTGAAGTTCGCCTATTTAACCTTGCATGCACTGCCAGCATCGGCTTAGTCGGTAACGAACAGCATCAGAACGTGAAAATCGGTAAGGCCGGTCGCTCACGTCACCTAGGTATTCGTCCATCAGTTCGCGGTGTTGTTATGAATGCGGTTGACCACCCTCACGGTGGTGGTGATGGTGGCCGTCATCGTATGGCTAAGGCACCTCGTACGCCATGGGGTCAGAAGACGCTTGGTTATAAGACACGCCGCCGCAAGAATACTAGCCAATTTATCGTAAGAAGCCGACATGCGGCTAAGAGGAAATAAGGTAGGTTCCCATGAGTAGATCACTGAAAAAAGGTCCATTTGTGGATTTCAAGCTTGCGAAGAAAGTAGCTGCGCTTGCTCCCGAAGACCGTACCATCATCAAGACTTGGGCACGTGCTAGTACGATTAGCCCAGACTTTGTCGGCCGCACCATTGCGGTTCATAACGGCAAAGTGCACGTTCCAGTATTCGTTACTGAAAACATGGTTGGCCATAAGCTGGGTGAATTTTCGCCTACCCGCAAGTTCCGCGGCCATGGTGGCAAACTAGCAAAGGCTCAGGGGTAATATATGCCAGTACAAGCAATCGCTAAAGGTGTTCGTATGAGCCCGCGCAAGGTCGGAGTTGTTGCTCAGCTAGTCCGTGGCCGCAGTGTCGCTGACGCACTCATTATCCTCGAGCATACGCCTCGCCGCAGTGCAGAAGCTGTGCGTAAAGTAGTTGCCAGTGCCCAGGCAAATGCCGACCACAATCACAATATGAAGCCAGATTCACTCCAGATCATTGAGATCAGCGTAACGCCAGGCCCACGCCTTAAGCGTTATCGTCCGGCAGCACACGGCCGTGCCTTGCCATTTCAGCGCAAGACCAGCCATATCCGCGTTATCGTCGATGGTGAGGTAAGGGCGCCAAAGAAGCCAGTTAAAACTGAAGGAAAGGAGAAAGCATAATGGGCCAAAAAGTAAACCCTGTATCGATGCGTCTCCAGGTCAATAAAGACTGGCGCAGCAAATGGTTCGTGGACAAGCGTGATTACGCTAAATACCTGCACGACGACCTGACGGTTCGTGAAATTATTCAGAACAAGGTCGGGTCACGGGGTGCGGTAAACCGCGTTGAGATTGCTCGCACGCCAAACCTAGTTACAGTCACGATCACCACTGCGAAAGCAGGCGTAGTCATTGGTCGCGGTGGTTCAGGCGCGCAAGAGCTCAAAGACGCAATTGAGAGGATCTATAAGATCCCAACCCGGGTGAACATTGAGGAAATCAAGAAACCAGAGCTCTACGCTAAGCTGGTAGCTGAAAACATTGCTCACCAACTTGAGCGCCGCATTAGTTTCCGCCGCGCTGTTAAGTCAAGTGCTGCCAATACTATGCGTGCAGGTGCCAAGGGCGTCCGCATCCAAGTATCAGGTCGCCTAAATGGTGCTGAAATGTCCCGTCGTGAGAAGGAAGTTGCTGGCTCGGTACCACTGCATACACTTCGTGCAGACATAGACTATGCCTATGTGCCTGCCCATACAGCTGCTGGCATCATCGGCGTGAAAGTATGGATCTACAAGGGGGAGGTGCTGTAACATGTTAATCCCTAATGGCGGTAAATTCCGCAAAGTACGAAAGGGCAAGATCCGCGGTGTTGCTACGAGCGGAAACTATATTGCCTTTGGAGATTACGGTCTCCAGGCACAAGGTCATGAACGGATCACCTCACGCCAAATCGAGGCTGCACGACAAGCTATGACTCGCTATGTCAAACGCGGTGGCAAGATCTGGATCCGTATCTTCCCGCACACGCCGGTGACGAGGAAACCGCTTGACGTGAAAATGGGCTCCGGTAAGGGCTCGCCAGAATTCTTTGTTGCCAAGGTTAAGCCAGGTACGGTCATGTTTGAAATCCAAGGAGTTGACCGCGCAACTGCAGCAGAAGCAATGCGCTTAGCTGCGAACAAGCTACCAGTTAAGACTCGTTTCTTGGCAAGGGAGGAGGCTTAACTATGAAAGTAACAGATATCCGTAAGCTGTCGACTGTCGACCTCACTAAGGAGAGCACAAAATTGCGCGAAGAGATTGCTGATCTTCGCCGCCGTATGTACACCGGTGAGCTTGACAACGTTCGGCTGATCAAAAGCAAACGTAAAGATCTAGCGCGGATTTTGACCGTGCTGGGTGAAGCCCTGTCAAAGGAGGCACAATAATGGCACGTACGATTATCGGTACGGTGAGCTCGGCCAAGGGCGACAAGACCATTGTCGTGACTGTCCATAGCCGCAAGACTCACCCGATCTACCGCAAACAATACACTGTCAGCAAGAAGTTCATGGCGCACGACGAGAAAAACGAAGCAGAGGCTGGTGACAAAGTCGCAATCGTTGAGACCCGTCCGATAAGTAAGCGCAAACACTTCATGTTGGACCGTATCATAGAAAAACCTGCACTTCGTGAGGCTGACAAGGAGGTCGCGTAATGATTCAACAAGAATCACGCCTCGTTGTCGCTGACAATAGTGGTGCCAGGGAGCTGCTCTGCATCCGCGTATTGGGTGGTACTCGCCGCCGCTACGCAAGCGTTGGTGATGTTATTGTGGCTACCGTCAAGCAGGCCAACCCAAGCGGTAATACTAAGAAAAAATCAGTCGTTAAGGCAGTGGTGGTCCGTACCCGCGATCAGATTCGACGCAAGGATGGCTCTACTATTCGTTTTGATGATAATGCTGCCGTCTTAATAGACGACGATAAAAACCCAAAGGCTACGCGTATTTTCGGGCCGGTGCCTCGAGAACTCCGTGACCTGGGCTATACCAAGATTATTAGCCTTGCACCGGAGGTACTTTAATGGACAAATTGTTTAAGATTCGCCTGAAGAAAGGTGACACAGTCACCGTTCTCTCGGGCAAGTATAAAGGCAAGACTGGTAAGGTCGTTGCCACTCACCCCCGTGACAATAAGGTTACGGTCGAAGGCGTTAATATAGTCAAGAAGCATGTCAAGCCAAACCGCGCCTATCCGCAGGGCGGCATTATCGACATCACACAACCTATCTGGGTTAGCAAGGTTTCCATCGTTGAGCCTGCGAGCAAGAAGCCATCCCGAATCGGCTATAGGCTGAACGCAGATGGTACCAAGACGCGGGTGTTTAAGAAAACCGGCCAAGAAGTTGCTGTGCCCTCTAAGGCAAATGCTACGAAGGAGAAGAAGTAATGGCTAAGTCTCCTGCTAGCGCACCGGCTACCACCGCTCGATTTCGTGGTCAGTACAAGAATGAATATATGGCTCAGCTTAAAGACGAGCTACACCTGGCAAATATTAACCAGGTACCACGACTTGACAAGATAGTTGTTAACGTTGGCTTGGGTCGCGCAAAAGAAGATAAAAAGGTCATGGATGCCGCAACTAACACATTACGCAAGATTACTGGTCAGGAACCAGTTGTGACGACGGCGCGCAAATCTATTGCCAGCTTTAAACTTCGCGAAGGTATGAAAATTGGTCTAAAGGTAACGCTCCGTGGCGATCAGATGTATGAGTTCATGGACCGCCTGATTAGTATTGTTATCCCGCGCTTGCGCGACTTCCACGGCGTTAACCCGAGGGCCTTCGACAAGCAAGGCAATTACAGCCTCGGCTTTGTCGACCAATCAGTTTTTCCTGAGCTGAGCTTCGACGAAACGACGACTAGCCATGGGCTGCAGGTTGTATTCGTTATTCATGGTAATAGCCCAGAAAACGCTAAGGCATTGCTTGCTAAGTTTGGCATGCCATTTGAAAAGGAGAAGAAGTAATGGCTCGCAAGTCAAATATCGCGCGTGACCTGAAGCGCCAAAAGATGATCCAGAAGTACGCTGCTAAGCGTGCTGAGTTGAAAGCACTAGGTGACGCTGAGGGTCTTGCAAAATTACCACGTAACTCATCACCCACGCGTTGGAAGAACCGAGACCTAATCACCGGAAGGCCACATGCCTACATGCGTCAGTTCGGTTTGAGCCGCCTTACATTTCGTGAGCACGCCGCTAAGGGTGAAATTCCTGGCGTAACGAAAGCGAGCTGGTAATGAGCAATATTGTTTCATCCGACCCACTCGCTGACATGTTTACGCGCATCCGAAACGCTGTCGCAGTACGCAAAGGCGAAATCAACCTTCCGCATAGCAAGCTCAAAGAGGAAGTTGCCAAGTCGCTTAAAGCCAACAAATTCCTCGATGAAGTAAAAGTTAGCGGCGAGGGCACCACGAAGACATTAACTATTGTCATTAACCAGCCAATGGAAAATGCTCGCATTTCTGCAATTCGAGCACTGAGCACCCCAGGACGACGCATGTATATAGCTGCTAAGGAAATGCCTAGTGTTCGTCGCGGTCGTGGGGTTGTGATTGTGTCGACTTCTAAAGGCTTAATGACCGGTTATGAAGCTAAAAAACTTGGTGTCGGTGGCGAGCTTTTGTGCGAGATATATTAAGGATAAAGGAATAAGGAAATGAGTCGAATTGGAAAACTACCGATCGTAATTCCGAGCGGCGTGACAATCACTATCGACCCGAACGAGATTACCGTTGCGGGGCCGAAGGGAACACTTAAGCAATTTACTATGCCTGGAATCGTTGTGGCACAGCAGGACGGCCAGCTGGCTGTGAGTCGTGAGAGCGATGAACTCGCCGTGCACGCGAAACACGGTCTTATGCGTACACTTATCAGCAACATGGTAATTGGGGTTACGCAGGGCTTCTCGAAGAAGCTCGAAATTAACGGTGTGGGTTATCGTGCGCAGCTACAGGGGGCAAATATTAAGTTCAACCTGGGTTTCTCGCATGATGTTATCTTCCCACTGCCACAAGGTGTGACCGCAACAATTGAACAGAATGTCATTACAGTTAGCGGCATTAGCAAGCAGCAAGTAGGCCAAGTCGCTGCTGAGATCCGGGCCCTGAAGAAGCCTGAGCCATATAAAGGTAAAGGTATTAAGTATGCTGACGAACGCATTGTGCGCAAGAGCGGTAAGTCAGGTAAGGAGAAGTAGGAGTAAACTATGAGCAATTTATCTCATAAACTACGCAACCAATTCCTGCGTGCCAACCGCGTTCGCGCAACCGTTACCGGTACCGCAGATCGTCCGCGCCTCAGTGTTCACATTAGCAATATGCATGTGACGGCGCAGGTTATCGATGACGTAGCGCAAAATACGTTAGCGTATGTTTCTACGATCGGTGCCAAGAATGCGAGCGGAACCATGACAGAGATGGCCGCTTGGGTTGGTGCTGAGATCGCTAAGAAGGCAAAAGCAAAGAAAGTTTCACGAGTGGTTTTTGATCGCAGCTCACGCTTGTACCATGGCCGCGTGAAGGCCCTTGCAGACGCAGCACGTAACGGAGGATTGGAGTTCTAATATGCCTATACAACAACAAGAACGAAGAGGACCTCAAGACCGCCGAGCTTCTCGCCGCCCAGAAATGGTGCCAGAAGAGAAACAGTTTGATGAGCGCACGTTAAATATCGACCGCGTCGCGCGTGTTGTAAAAGGTGGCCGCCGCTTTAGGTTCCGTGCCCTTGTGGTGGCTGGAGACGGAAAAGGTAAGATTGGTGTCGGGATCGCCAAAGGTGCCGATGTAACATCAGCCGTAACGAAAGCTACTGATGTTGCTAAGCGGAGTATGATTACTGTGCCTTTGTATAAGGGCACGCTCCCCCATGACGTTGAAGCCAAAGTTGGTGGTGCACGCATATTGATTAAGCCTGCGAGCGCCGGTACGGGTCTTATTGCTGGCAGTGTGGTGCGTACGATGCTAGAGGTGGTTGGCGTTCACGATGCATTGAGCAAGTCGCTTGGCTCGAGCAACAAAACCAACACTGCATACGCAGTTATTAATGCGCTACAGTCAGTTGTTCCCGCCAAAGACTGGGTTACGCGTGAGGTGAAACCAGTAGCTAAGCCGGCTGAGGAGAGCAAGTAATGAAATACAACGAGCTGAACATTTCGGCGCATAAGCGTAGCAAGCGTCTTGGTCGTGGTATTGCCAGTGGCAAAGGCAAGACAGCAACACGTGGTACGAAAGGTTATGGCGCTCGCACTGGTTCGACGCTACGCCCTGGTTTTCGCGGGGGAGAGAACCCGATGATGCAGCAGTTGCCTAAGCTGCCAGGGTTTGCCACATTGAAGCCTAAAATGGAAAATGTATACACCGACCAGCTTGAACTGTTCGGTGGCAAAACTGTCGACACTACAATGCTTGCTGACGGTGGACTCGTCACTAGTCCGTATGCCAACGTCAAACTACTGAGCGGTAAGAACAAACTGACAAAAAAGGTCACGGTCAAACTACAGGCAGCCAGCGCAGGTGCCCGTGCAGCTGTAGAGGCAGCTGGTGGGTCGTTCGAAGTGGTGGAACGGGCAAAGCGACCGATAACAAAGGCACCTAAGAAGCAAGACTAATTACTAGTCCTATATACGATATGAGAGGCCGCAGAATGCCTCTCATATTTTTTGTCTACCGAAAATATGCTTAAATAGAGGATGACATTTCGGAAAGACTGTATAAAGGGGTAAGTTCGTACCATGAACTGGAAAATTATCTGGCGCTCGCTTAAAAAACGAGACATGCAGCGGCGCTTGCTGGCTGTGCTCGGCATCTTGCTAGTCTATCGCGTATTAGCCCATGTACCGGTCCCACTCGGAAATGCTGCTACGCTTCGCCAAGTACTTGATAACCTCTTCAACTCGCAAAATACTCCGCAGCTCCTGAGTTTCGTAAACGTCTTGTCTGGAGGCGCCCTCGCCAATTTTTCGATTATGATCGCTGGGCTTGGGCCGTATATCAATGCCAGCATCATTATGCAGCTACTCACTAAAGCCGTTCCTGCGCTTGAAAATCTGCAAAAGGAAGGCGAATTCGGTCAGAAGAAGATTAATCAGTATACGCGTATTCTTACGTTGCCCCTGGCGATCATTCAGTCTGTCGGTTCCATCTATCTTATCCGACAGGCGGCGCAAAGCATCGGCGGTATCGGTGATATAACTGCAAACTCCTCTCCCATGCAGTGGGCACTTATGATAGCAGCCCTCTCCGGCGGGGCGATGCTACTTATGTGGCTGGGTGAGTTGGTCACTGAGCAGGGTCTCGGCAACGGTATCTCGTTGCTTATTACAGTAAGTATCGTTAGCCGCTTGCCACAGACAGCACAGCAAGTCGGTTCTGCATTCTTAAACAGCAACGACCATTTCAAAATATTTGGTCACGACGTTCCGCTGGACTGGCATGTGGTTATATGGGGCGGCGTAATACTCTTAGCTATTCTCATTGTTACCTGGCTTGTCGTCAAGTTAAATGAAGCGACCCGCAATATTACGGTTAACTACGCCAAGCGCGTCCAGGGTAACCGTGCGTATGGCGGCATTACTACGGTACTTCCAATTAAGTTGATTACAGCAGGTGTTATACCGATTATTTTTGCTGTTGCGTTTTTGAGCGTGCCGAGTTTCGCTGGGCAGTTGCTTGCTAATAATGCAAATCACACGCTCCAGAGCCTGGGCGTTAATCTGACAACGTGGTTCCAGGCGCCAACTATTGCTACATTCCGATCCGGTGGCTTTACGCCCTACATTTACCCTTTAGTGTACTTTCTTTTAGTTTTTGCATTTACCTTCTTCTACACCAGTATCACGTTCAACGCTAAGGAAATTGCCGAGAACCTACATAAGCAAGGTGGCTTCATTGAAGGGGTGCGATCCGGTGCTCAGACAGAAAAGTATCTTAGTCGCGTCATAAATCGCCTGACACTATTTGGGGCCATTGCTCTAGGTTTGCTAGCACTCCTTCCAATCATGGCGCAAATGTTTCTCGGTAGCACGCTCGCCATTGGCGGTACTAGTATCCTTATCTTGGTGTCGGTCAGCTTGCAGACCTTGCGCGCGATTGAGTCCAGGGCGCTCATGATCACATACGATCAATACAGCGAGCCAGATTTCTTCACTGATATGAGCGATAAGGATATTGAAAGCCCCAAAAAGCGTCGCTTTAGTCTGCTTCCATCGCGACGTGCCAAAAACCAAGCCGCGTAATATAAATCAATACCTCTTTACACTTCGTCGTAAATTCTGCTATAATTACCGCTGTTATAGTCATGGCAGCTAATAAGGAAGTGATAGAACTCACAGGCACCATAGTTGAGACCCTGCCGGGTACTCAATTTCGTGTCGAGCTCGAAAATGGCCATAGGATCATAGCGCATGTCGCTGGTAAGATGCGGAAACACTTCATCCGTATCGTTCCGGGCGATAAAGTGACAGTTGAGTTGACGCCCTACGACCTCACTAAGGGCAGAATCAGCCGTCGCCTAAGTTAGTTAGTGCATTTACTGCGCATAGGGTACGCGGGATATACCATATTTCTGGTATAGGGCTGCACCCGGCAGCAAATGTTCTAGCGAACATTAATAACAAATTAAGCAGTGTGTCATTGACCACTATAAGGAGCAATGATCCGCATGAAAGTGCGTGCAAGCGTCAAGAAGATCAGCCCCGACGATAAAATCGTCCGCCGCAAGGGCCGAGTTTACGTTATCAACAAGCTAAAGCCAAAGCATAAGCAGAGGCAGGGTTAAGTATGGCCAGAATTTCCGGGATAACCATCCCTAACGAAAAACAGGTCCACGTGTCTCTCAGATATTTGTATGGCATTGGGCCAACCAATAGTCTGCAGATTCTTGCCGAAGCAAAGGTGGAGCCAACTATCCGGGTCAAGAATTTGACCGATGCCGAAATCTCGCGCATCCAGGACATTATCAACGCTAAATTCACTGTCGAAGGTGAGTTGCAGCGTATCGTAGCCGGTAACATTAAGCGGCTGAAGGATATCAATTCATACCGCGGTCTGCGCCACAAGGCAAATCTGCCAACGCGCGGGCAGCGCACACGCACCAATGCGCGCACACGCCGAGGTAAGCGTGTAACGGTGGGCGGTACGGCGAAGAAGGCGCCGTCAAAGACCTAGGGTAATCGTATGGCAGAAGCAATTACAACTACCGCAAAAAAGAAGAAAGCTAGACGGACAGTGGCGCAGGGCCAGGTTCATATCCTAGCTACATTTAATAACACCATTGTGACTTTCACTGACCCGCATGGCAACGGACTTGTCGCATCAAGCGCCGGTGCCTGCGGCTTCCGTGGTTCCAAAAAAGGTACCGCATATGCTGCGCAAGTTGCTGCAGATAAAGCTGCGACAGCTGCTAAGCAGCAATTCGGTTTTACAAAAGCCGATGTCTTTGTGAAAGGTGTCGGTTTAGGCCGCGACTCAGCAATTCGTTCGCTCACAGCACATGATATTGCTGTAGAAAGCATAACTGACGTAACCGGTCTGCCGCATGGCGGTGTTCGCCCGCGAAAGGCACGGAGGGTCTAAACTATGGCACGAGATACACAATCTATTGTTAAGATGAGCCGCCGGGAAGGCTATGCCCTTCACCCGAAGGCCCATAAAGCACTCGTCAAGCGCACCGTCAAACCCGGGGGCGAGCACGGACGTGGTATGCGACCGAAAACCTCGCAATACTTGCTTCAGTTGCGTGAAAAGCAGAAAGTAAAGCGTCTATATGGCTTGCTTGAGCGTCAATTCAGTAATCTCATGAAGGAAGCCAACCGCAGCCGTGGTCAATCGGGTACCGTCCTGCTGCAGCTACTGGAGCAACGTGCCGATAACGCGGTATACCGTGCCGGCTTTGCACCGTCGCGCCGTGCTGCACGCCAGCTTGTTACCCATGGTCATTTCCTGCTAAATGGACGACGCGTTGACATTCCGTCAATTCGCCTTGTTGCGGGTGATAAGTTAGTGCTTCGTGATCACAGTAAATCAAGTGAGTACTTTAAAAAGCTCGATGACACCAGCCCAGCACCTAGTGGAATTCCTGGCTGGATGAAAGTCGATCGTAAAAAAGTTGCACTCGAAATAACCGGTCTGCCGCTGCGCGACGACGCTGAGCCAGATATCAAAGAACAGTTAATCGTCGAATACTATTCACGCTAAAGGAGGCTAGGAGCATATATGTCAAACTTGATTCACACACCAGGCGTTGTGAGTGTAGATGACCAGAGCGCAACCAGCAGCACCTTTAGTATCGAACCGCTACATGGTGGCTACGGCATGACGCTCGGCAACTCACTTCGCCGTGTATTGCTCTCGAGCATCGCTGGTGCAGGCGTTACTTCATTTAAAGTTGAAGGTGCAACCCATGAGTTCACGACCGTTCCAGGAGTAAAGGAAGACGTCGTCGATATCATGCAGAACCTCAAGCAGGTCCATTTCCGTGTCTATGGCGATGAGCCTCAAACGTTGCGCATTGTGAAGTCAGGTAAAGGCGTTGTTACCGCTAAAGACATCGAAGTCAACGCCGACGTTGAAGTCGTCAACCCTGAACAGATTATCGCGACCATTGATGACGCCAAGGCTAAATTCGTTATGGACTTGATTGTCGAAATTGGCCGTGGCTATCGTATGATAGAGGAAAGCACGGCTAAGAAGCCGAGCGACCATATTGCCCTGGACGCTGTATTTACGCCAGTCATCCGGGTTCGCTACAAGGTTGAGAAGACTCGTGTTGGCCAGTCAACTGATTTCGACAAATTGCTATTGACGATTGAGACAAATGGTACGATAAGCCCACGTGACGCTTTTGAAGAAGCTGCCGCAATCCTCGTCAACCAGTACACAGCACTTGCTGGCAAGACCCGAGTGGCTACTGAAGTGCAAAGCGGTGACAACGGTAACGGTGTCATAGGCGAGAATGGTGCAGCAGGTGCTGATGAGTCTTCGGTTCTGAATACGCCGATTGAAGACCTCAACTTGAGCGCACGTACTGCCAATGCCCTCATTAATAACGACATTCATACCATTCGCGATTTGTTTGCTTTAAACGAAGCCGAGCTTCGTGAGCTGAAAGGCTTTGGCAGCAAGGCGCTCGATGAAGTAAAGGAAAAGCTCGCAGAGCTGGAGCTATAAGATGCATCGTCACGGATATCAAGGTCGTAAGTTCCACCGCGAGAAGGGTCCACGTACAGCGCTCGTTAAAGGGCTGGCTGATTCGCTCGTGCGGGATGAAGCGATCGAAACAACTTTACTGAAAGCCAAGGAAATTGTGCCTTACGTAGAGAAACTCATTAGTAAAGCTAAGAAGGGCGATTTACATAACCGTCGGCAGGTCATAAGTGGTTTGCAGACACTCCGCAGCGCCCACAAATTGGTCGACGAAATTGCGCCTAAGCTAACAAAGCGGACGAGTGGTCATTTACGGATTGAGAAAACGCGCACACGACGTGGCGACAATGTCCAGTTGGCGCGCGTCAGCTTCGTTGATGATCTCAAGGAAGCGCCGGTAGCTAAACCTGCTGCGCTCGCTTCAAAAGCCGAACCTAAGGCAGTACCGGCAAAGCGAACTGCAACAGCTCCTGCGAAGTCGAAGAAGACAGAAGAGGAGAAGAAGTAATGAAAACGTACAGCGCTAAGCCATCTGATATACAACGCAAGTGGTATATTCTCGACGCCAGTGAAGCTCCGCTTGGCCGTGTAGCTACCAGGGCCGCCAGCCTGCTACTTGGCAAAGGCAAACCTCAGGTCACTGCACATATCGACACCGGTGACTACGTCATCATCATTAATGCCAAGGACTTGAAAGTTACTGGCAATAAATTGGAAACCATCAAGTACTACCGCCATAGCGGCCATCCGGGTAATCTGCGCGAGCGTACGCTTAAAGAGCAGATGAACCTAGACCCAACCAAGGCGATAGAACATGCGGTTCATGGCATGTTACCTGCTAATAAGCTTCGTGACGGCCGGATGGAGCGCCTGAAGGTATATGCCGGAAGCGAGCATAAACACGAGGCACAAAAGCCGAAAACACTATCAGTAAAGGATGCTAACTAATGGCTAAGAATGATTTCTTCCAAGCATTAGGTCGCCGCAAAACGTCGACTGCCCGAGTCCGTTTAACAAGCGGCAAGGGTACCATAACCATCAACGACAAGCCTGCGGATCTATATTTTGCTGAGAGTAAGAACCTCCTCGCTAAACTTGTAGAGCCGTTTACTGTGCTCGAGATGGAAAACAAATATGATATTTCCGTTCGTGCAAATGGTGGTGGTCATGACGGCCAAGCTGAAGCAATCCGACTAGGCATTGCCAAAGTGTTGAGCGCCATGAACGAAGACTTAAAAGGCACACTGAAGCGCGCCGATCTGTTGAGCCGCGATCCTCGCGACAAAGAGCGTAAGAAATTTGGTTTCAAGGGAGCACGTAAGAAGCGCCAGTTCACTAAACGCTAGGCGGATAAGTTATGCCACTGCCACAAGAGTCCCAGCTTTCATGGGACTCTTTTCTAGTACAATGCTTGCACTATGTCAACGGTAGATAAGGAAGCTTTACGTGATAGTTTAGAGACTGTGGGCGAACCCGCCGAATCTTCTAGCGCCTCGATTATGCACGCTGTGGCAGTGAATAGGTTACAAGGCGAACCTACAGCAGTTGCAGCGTGGCTAGCAAGCTTCCGCCATGCAGTGGGTGAAAACCCTAACGTATTTGGCGATGGTGAGTTAAATTTTGACCAACTGGCAGAATTTCATCAGTGCCAAAACGTTGCAACACTTGTCGCCAGCGACCCGGCTAATAATGAGATTATGGCCGGAGTCACGCTTCATATTGATCCCGCTGGTTGCTATGTCATAAGTAACCTATTCCGACTAAACAAGTACCGCGGGTTCGGCATTGGATCAGGAATGTTGGGCTGGGCTCTGTGGTTGGCACTTCAAAATGGTGCCACGTGTGTGACGCTGAGAGTAAGGCGTGACAACTCTGTCGCACGCGAGCTATATCTTAGCGCTGGCTTTGAACCATGTGAGCCGCCACTCGATACTGCCGAGGCGATGTGGTTATACCTACCAGAAAGGCCGGCTATTGAGTATGCCATTGATCACCTTCTAACAGACAGCATCCTAAGTCCTGAGAATGATGAGTGATAACTTACGCTTGAGCGATTCCATGCGCAGGTTGTGTTGGTCGTAGAATGAGCAATCACTTGACATGTGTGATAAAATAGAGCTTATGTCAGTTCAGAGAATGAACGGAACGAATTGGTATGCCGACACCATTGTGGCGGTTTGTTAACAGTAGTTTACTACAGTACATTAGATAACCGCCGCAAAGGCGGTTTTTTTGTTATTAACAACGTATGAAACATCACATCTGTATCACTTGCTGCAACTACTGGTACGCTGTCACACTCGTGGCGGTTTGTTCTGCTTGCTCATGATTACGCTCCGAACTCGTTGAAGAAACCGGCACCAAACAGTGGCGATTTTAACGACATAAGGAGAATTACATGAACAGAATTACAACCGCCGAGATCCTGGAGCATTCACATCAACAACAACCACTCAGTATCACTGAACCTCACATGGTTAGCTTTGTTGAAGGTCGGGACATAGGCATGTCCGATACTATCATCGTTTTGTCAGACCAGCATCGGCTGCAGATTGAACAACTTGCTTCTCACGCGGTCAAAGCTTTTGGCGCTGAAGAGCCAACAATGGTTTCTCGCATGCACAGTATACCAACACTACTTGCACGTGTTGATTGCACGGTTACGCGTGATGGTGTGGGCCTCTTTGAAGTCGAAGAGCGTCCTGCTGGAATAGGCGTAACAGATCGTGTCATTAAATGTGCCCTGGGCAGCGGCGTAACAGGCGTGCTGGAAGCACATTTTGGGCAATATGTAGGGTCAATGCCGACTGTCGTACGCCATCAAAAATCCCGACCGAATGACGATAGCCTCGTACTAACGGTGGTTGACATTGACAATCCACCAGTAGAAGGTCCAATACTGGCGCGAGGTGAACCGGAAGATTTCCGTGAGCACAAGGCTCTACCTGCCCTCCAATCACGATCAATTTCAACTATTCTAACAAAGGGTCTTAAACGCTACATGTTAGCAATGGAAGAAGCAAAGGCTAAAGTAGCGCAGTCAGTCGATGAGCTTTCGCCAGAAACAAGCTTTGTGCTGAAGCCGATGCAAGGCTCGAAAGCACGCGACGTTACAATATATCTCTCCCCGGCCGATAGGGCAACCCATGGTAGGCAGGGAACTGTCACTTTTGAGCGAGCACGTCGTGAATTTGCTGTAGCTCAAGCAGGAACGCTTATCTTGCAGGCATTCATCCCTCCCATTCCTACAGTCCTGCCAGATGGTTCGAAGGGCAATACTATTTTGCGCGTTTTTGCTCTTGTTCATCCTAACGGTCGCTGTAATGTAGTTGGCGGCACATATGTCTCGAGGCGAGAGTTAGTAGTGCATGGCGCCTCTAATGCAATTTGTGGGGCAGTGATACTATGAAAACGATGCTACGTATGACAGACCAGCAGCAACTGGCAGACCGACTGCGTGAACTAATTGCCTTTCAACCGACAACCGGTGACCATGCCGCATCACTAAAGCTACTGCAGTTCGCAAAAAAGAAGCTTGAGTCTTACGAGATGCAAGCTGAGATACGCACAAACGAGGCATACCATTTCCTCGTTGCAGGTACGAAGTCGCTCACGCAGTCGAAGCTTTTGCTGCAATCACATATCGATGTGGTTCCTGCTCCTGCTGCGATGTTCAATTTAATTCAAAAAAGTGGCAGCTTAAAGGCTCGGGGAGCATATGACATGCTTTTCGCAGTTGCCTCTTTTTTGGTTGCGCTCGAGAAGTTACACGTTAATGGAACCCTAAAGCAGCTTGACATCGGTGTCATGCTGTCATCTGACGAAGAGATTGGCGGTTTTCATACGACTAAGCCATTTGTCAGAGATTACATATGCGACGTCTGTTTTCTTCCAGACGCCGGCGGTGCCGTCCAACTTAGTACCAGCGCCAAAGGCATACTGCAAATGGAGCTTGCTTTTAGGGGAAAATCAGGTCACGCAGCACGTCCAAGCAGCTACGATAACCCAATCTACCGGTTGGCAAGCTGTATCACAGCCCTTGAGCGTAAATTCCCCAATGCTAATCCAAGCGCAACCGTATGCTCGTTGACCACTATTCACGGCGGTAATGCATTAAACCAAGTTCCTGATGATGCTACGCTGACCATCGATGTACGTTACGTTCCGACGGACGATCCCGTAGCTATAGAACAAACGGTGAAAAGCATTGCTAAACAGTTTAATGGTAGTTGCAAGCGCCTTGTTTGCGAACCAGCTTTTGTGATTGATTCGCTCAATCCCTTTGTCCAAGAATTTATCAAAGTCTATGAAGGGTATACCGGCAGGCATGTTAGGGCAATAGAAGCGCCAGGGAGTTCGGACGCTCGGTTCTTCAGTAATAAGGGTGTGCCCGTTATCATGATTCGCCCTGAAGGAGGCGGTTTACATGGCCCGGACGAATATATCTCGCTGGCAAGCCTTGCTGAATTTACCGATATTTTGGGCATCTACCTAGAAAAATTTGAAAGATAACCAGCAACAGATAAGAATCAGCTATAATTGGAGGCAATATGAGTAAACATGTAATTGTTACCGGGATAAGAGCAAATAATGACCTGCATATCGGTAACTACTTTGGAGCGCTGCTACCCATGGTCGACATGGCCAAGCAGCGTGCGGGTGAGTACCAAGTCAACCTGTTCGTACCGGATCTACATAGCTTTACAACTCCGATAGATCATTCAAAACTCTATCAGCAAACTATGAACAACCTGAAGCTGTTCGTAGCGGCGGGTTTGCCCATTGACCATCCCGATGTTCATATGTATCGTCAAAGCTACATTCCGGCTCATAGTGAGCTTACGTGGATATTGGATTGTTTTACCGGCTTCGGTGAGATGTCACGTATGACCCAATTCAAGGATAAGTCAGGTAAGTTAGATGAAGATAGAATTAGCGTTGGATTGTTTAACTATCCTGTTCTTATGGCTGCCGATATTCTGCTCTACGGAGCTAGCTATGTGCCAGTTGGAGAAGATCAGACTCAGCATTTGGAGTTTACTCGAGATATTGCAGAACGCATGAACGCACGCTTCGGCACCTTGTTTATTGTTCCTAAGCCGGTAAAAGAGGAGCATGAATTCTTCGGCAAAGACCAAGGCTTACGCATCAAGGACCTTGTTGATCCGAGTAAGAAGATGAGTAAGAGCGACGACTCGGGAAGAGGTATTATTTTTCTTGGCGATGACCCGGATGTAGCGGCTAAGAAAATAATGAGTGCTACGACTGATTCCATGGGCCGTATCCACCTCGATCGTGACACGCAGCCTGGTATTGCCAACCTGTTGCAAATTTTGGCACTACTTCGTGAACAACCTCTTGAGTCTGCGGCGGCAGAGTATGAAGGCAAGGCAAGTTATGGTGAGCTTAAAAACGAACTAGCCGAGCGCATGAGAATATTCCTGGCTGACTTTCAATCACGCTTGGCCAATGTGGACGAGGCTAGTATTGCAGCCAAGTTGGAAACCTCCGAAGCTGAGATGCGGAAGATAGCAAGCCTGACCTTAGCAAAAGTTCAGCGTGCCGTTGGTTTACGTCCAACCGTGACGGCGTCAGGCGAAGAAGAGATCGCTGAGTACCGTCAGAAGCTTGACGAACTCGGCATTGCGAATGAGGCGCTTGAGCATCCCTCGTCGCGCAAGATTGAAAATGTTATCGAGTCACTAGGCTTAACACGCGAGGACACGATGCCGACAATTGTCTTACGGTCAGGAGATCAATATATTGCTGTTGTCATGCGTGGAGACAAGAAAATCGATATAGAAAAACTAAAAGCAGTGCTGGGGCTTAATGATATAGCGATCGCCAGTCACGAAGACTTCAATCGTTTAACCAGTTTGCCTGTTGGTGCAGCACGTCCTTACATATCTGGAGCGTTAACAGTACTTGACCCCAGCATCTTTACCCATGAGTACCTCACGGGTGGCTCAGGACGTTTTGATGTTAGCGTCCGCTATAGGACTGAAGACTTAAAGAAGATACCTGGCTGCAAAATTCTTGACGTGGTCCAATAATGGCTAGACTTGAAGTTTCACGAGCCCAGCGCTTAGACCAAAAGGTGGTTGAACTACTCCCGCAGGTGAGCCGTGCGTTTGCTGCTAAGCTCATTGAAAGCGGAAAAGTGACAGTAAATGGTGCAGCCGAGGGCAGGCCAGGTTATAAGTTACGGCTAAATGATACAGTTAACGTTGATTACGATCTTGCTGAGTTGCAGCAAGTACCTGACATCGAGTTACCTATTTTGTATGAAGATAGTGACTGCGTAGTCATAGACAAGCCGATAGGCGTACTAGCGCATAGTAAAGGAGCGTTCAATCCGGAAGCGACCGTTGCCACGTGGTTGCGTAGCCGTTTAGCGGCTGGTCTTAGCGGCGAGCGGGCTGGCATTGTCCATCGTCTCGACCGTGCTACGTCTGGTGTCATGATTTTAGCTAAGACACCAGATGCACTTAGTTGGCTACAAAAGCAGTTTTCGATGCGTAAAGTGAGGAAAGTGTACTTTGCCGTCGTCTCTGGGCGAATGCCACACGAACACGCCATAATCGACAT
Organism: Candidatus Saccharimonadales bacterium; assembly: GCA_025450135.1. GTDB lineage: Bacteria > Patescibacteriota > Saccharimonadia > Saccharimonadales > UBA4665 > JANWHZ01. The sequence continues at coordinate 33,696 of JANWHZ010000038.1, read as the reverse complement.
GCCAATTGAACGCAATCCAAAAAAGCCGCAAACTTTTAGGGTCGGCAGTAACGGCAAGGCAGCAATTACCGAGTATTGGGTACGGGGAGAAGGCAACGGAATGTCGCTTGTAGAGTTAAGACCACAAACTGGCCGCACTCATCAACTTCGCGTGCACCTTCGTGAAATTGGCCATCCGATTGTCGGTGACCCCTTGTATGGTAACAAGCCTGCCGGTAGACTCTATCTGCACGCTGAACAGCTCGAGATTACTTTACCAAGCCGAGCTCGACAAACATTCATCACACCACTGCCTGCAATATTTAGCGAAAAAGTGAAAGCCTGACTATGATCCTACACCCTGACACCGAAGCGACGCTCAAGCAAATCGTTGCAAAGCCTTCACATGCAATCCTACTTGTAGCACCCAGCGGTACCGGCAAACGGACGCTAGCGCGTCACATGGCGGCACAATTGCTCCAAACTACTGATGAGAAGCTAGATAGCCATTCGTTCTTTAAAATACTTACCCCGGTTGATGGTAAAGCTATTTCAATTGAAAGTGTCCGGGACGTGACACATTTCTTGATGCTTCGGACGACCGGAGAAGCAAATGTATCACGCGTTGTATTGATCGAGCACGCTGGGAGCATGACGGTTCAGGCTCAAAACGCCCTGCTCAAGACTATCGAAGAGCCACCTCTAGGTACGGTGCTCATATTGACAGCGACGAGTGAGTTGGATATGCTCCCAACGATTTGTTCGCGGGTGCAGACCGTAACGCTCCGAGTGCCACCCACAGATGCACTACGTAGCTACTTTGCGGCAGCAGGCTTTGCCGAAGTAGCTATTAATAGGGCATTGATGATGAGCGACGGGCTACCGGGACTTACGCAGGCGCTGTTATCTGACGACGAGAGTCATCCGCTTGTCGCAGCAACCGCCCGGGCACGTGATATTCTGCAGAAATCAACTTTTGAGCGCCTGCTTCTCATTGATGATTTAATAAAACAGAAGCAACACTTCCTTGACGTATTGTTCATAATCCAACGCATCGCTGAAATCAATCTTCAAAAGGCAGGTTCTAGCACAAGCACTGCACGACGCTGGCACACTGTTTTGACAGCAAGCCACGACGCCTACGGTCAAATTACCGCAAGCGGTCAAGCGAAACTGGTAGCACTTCAGTTCATGCTGAGTATATGATTTGGTATACTATAAGATAACATGCTAGACATTGCCCTGGTTGGCATCTTTGGTGTCCTCGCGTATTGGAATGCTAAACTCCATGATGATGAGCTCGTCGCGTTCTCGCGTGGGGTAGGTAATCGTCTTGGCAAGCTCTGGGATATCGCACACCAGGGGATGCGCGAGAATCGTTTTTTGCGTGCTGAGAAGGCGCTCTTAACTATACTCAAAATCGATGAGCGTAATGCTGCGGCTTACAATCGGCTGGGAATACTCTATGCGAAGCAAAAGGAATACCGTGATGCAATCGATTGCTTCGAGATTGCCTCGAGCATTGAAGCTACACCATCAGCGTTACATAACCTTGGGCTTATCTATTACGAGACAGAAAACTACGAGAAGGCTGCCATTGCCTTTGAGCAGGCGTTGAAGATGGAAGACAATCTCGCCGCCCGGCACGTAGCTTACGCGAAAGTTCAAGAAAAGCTTGGCAATACCAAAGTAATGTTCTTAGAGTTAGAGAAGGCGCTTGAACTAGAGCCAAATAAAGAGACGCACAACTTACTTATTAAGTCATACCGCCAGCACGGTCGTGAGGCGGACGCAGATTTACTTGAAGATCGCTTGAAAAAAATGTCGGTAACGCCCGACAAGCCTAAGCGGATCATCCGCCCTCCAAGAGTTGTTATCTAGCAGCATCGAAGCGCTCGTATTGAAGCATGGTGTTGCGCAAGCCCTATTCGCACGCAGAGCTTGCTGCTTTGTAGGAGTTGTCATATTACCCCTGTTTTGTTACACTTATTCGGTAATTGCTGCCGGCATAGCTCAGTGGCCAGAGCGGCTGTTTTGTAAACAGCGGGGCGTGGGTTCAAATCCCTCTGCCGGCTCCACGTTAATATTATGCAACTATCTGCAGGGATAGCGAAGTGGCCAAACGCATGTGACTGTAAATCACACGACTTATGTCTTCGGGGGTTCGAATCCCTCTCCCTGCACCAGCCGCGATAGCTCAGTTGGTAGAGCGCATCCATGGTAAGGATGAGGTCTCGGGTTCGAATCCCGATCGTGGCTCCATTGCGTAGCTCGCGATATGCTGAAACACAATTGTTCCAAATCGAAAAATAGTGCTTGACATGAGCATAAGCATGATATACTCTGCAAATTAAGTAGGCAACGAAAAAAACGTGGCTTACAAAGTTCAAACTTCTTGCAAGAAGACAAAATGCCGGGAATGATCAACCGGCATTTTTGTTTACTTCAGTTTACATCAGACTGTTCATCTGTTAAGATATATTCCATATGGCAAAGAAAAGTGAGAAACGAAAGTTAATTGGCTTAGTGAGCGAAGAGTCAGGCGAACGTATATATTACACGTCTAAGAACAGTATGAATACTCCGGACAAGCTGTCACTCCGCAAATATAGCCCAAAGCTTCGCAAGTACGTCTTATTTGTTGAGACTAAGAAGAACCTTGGTCGAAACGAAGTTAAGCCTAAGAAATAATAGTGGCTAGAGAAATAAGCAAGTGGACGAGAAGCCCACTTATTACCTATGTCTAAATAGATCTGTCATGTGTCGAGCTACTTACCTGTCACTCTTCTGATCTATCGCTGTTTGTTTTGCGGAGATATCTAGTACTGTGTTGATGAATTCTGCGTGACTCCAGACTAACGGCGTTACACTTATAGCAAAACCAGACTCTGGATCAAACTGCTCGCTAAGTGCACCGCTCGGCAGGGCACGCTGCAAAGCCCAATCCACGAGCTTGCGGGCATCGTCAACACGGTCGGCACTATTGTAGTACTGCGCAAGCCAGAGCGAGCACACAATCCATGGGTTACCTTTATACTGCTGCTTCGTTAAGAAGTATCCATCATGCTCGTCACGAATAGCACCCCCTATCGGGGACGTATTGAGCAAGTGCTGCTCCACTGCCTTTAGCATGCTACTCATGCGGGGATCATCAAGACTTAGCTTCGCAAACATAAACGGACCGTAGAGGCTAGAGATATCAAGCACGTCATCATATTGCAGACTTTTTTTCTCAGGGTCGAGTAGAAAGCCTTTGCGAAAGTAACCGCTTGGATGAAACAGAGCTTCTAGGTTATTTCGCATTTTTTCGACGGTCTGTTGCCAGTGAATTGCCTCGGCTTGAGCACGTTCTAATACGCCTGCCAGTTCGGCAGCCGCTTCTAAGCCAGCGATAACCGTGCACACTGTATAGGTGGAGGTAAGAAACTTCTCTTCCCAGAGGTCGTAGCTAGCGTGAGGCAAACTCGTTGTTTCGTCGATAAAATCGCTCATGAAATTGGCGCACGGTGCAATAAAACTGTCAAAAACATTTTCAATGTACGTTCGGTCTCCGCTCAGGCGATAGTACTCACCGAGCATAAAAAGTACGGTTGCGGTTTCATCTTCTTGAATTGCTAGTTCTTGCGACCGACCGTGGAGAAGCGGGTGCCAAGTGCTGCCAATAGCTCGATCAGGTTGGTACTTATGCATGAGGTAACCATCAGGGTGCATAGTGTCCCGCGCAAAGTCAAAAAATCGCCGTGCTTCGTCGAACAAACTCAAGCGCATCAGCGGCCATATTGCATATGCTGAATCGCGAGGCCAGCAGTAGCAGTAGTAGTCTCTCCCGTAGTTGAAAATGCTGGAATCACCGCTTGCTAGTATAGATCCGCGAGCATCACAGTGCGCCTTTATAATCAGCAAACTTTTCTGCACCATGTCGCGATTCTCTGAAGCGTAGCCTTCGAGATGCACCTGAGTAGGCTCTAACCAACTCTTCCAATGGGCTGCAGTACGTTCAAGAAGGTCCTCGAATGCACTATCAAGCAGCATCTTGTGTACACGCTGTGCGTCGCTTTGGCTATCGGCAGCCACAACCCAGTAATCGACATCATATGAACTATGAGCTGCCACGCGTAAGCGAAAACGAATGACACTGTCGACCCCACCATGTTCAACGGCATTGCCGGATAATTCACCATCCTCGGCGTCGGTGAACGTACCTGTCTTTCCCTCGATACCGTAGCTACCAACAGCAAACTGGTCGAAACCTTCTCCGCTTGCAAGTTTGCCCGCCACGAGCAAGCAGCACCTTCCTTTATAGTCGAGTATGTAATGATCCTCAGGAACGTACATTGCAGTGTCTGCTCGTCCTGCTCGTGAAATTTGAAATACCTGATGCATAAAAAGACGTATATCGCGTTCATGGTCAGTATCGTTTGATACATTAACCCGTCGGATCAAAACATTCCTTTCCACGTCAACAAAATCGGTGCAGTGTAAGGTCACCGCTAACTCGGCAGAATACAGATGGATGTTGCTAACTAACGCGTCGGGCAGAAAGTTAACGCTAACTTCCCAAGTGCCATCATTGGTCCAGCGGAATGCGCCGTCCACCCATACACCAATTAGGTGCTGGCTGCTGCGAGCGTTAGTAAGGTTGTCTAGACCGACATAGGGATAGTAGAAATCATGGACTAGACCACTTTCGTCGAGTCCAACAAACAGTTGCCCATTACTCAGTACAACTGGCCGACCCATGCCTAAACCAGTACACCTTTCTCGGCAAGGCGAAAGCGCAGGTCGTGATAAGCATTCATAAAGTTCATATATGCTTCATACGGCGTGTCATATGGGCTAAAGTAGGCGTGTATATCACCATCGTTCCACCACTTAGTGCACATGTAGTAGAAGTGATCAGAGGTCTGTAGGCGGCGCCAATCTTCGATCAGAGACTGATCGTTTGTACCAAGCAGTTTAGCTTGGAGCTCATAAAGCGCTAGGATTGCTTGTTGCTGCATAGTATTACCGAGCCAGGCGCTTAAATCACGCTCTGTGTCAGCCCAGGTGACGGTGTTTGGTACATCGACCTGATCAGATGGTTTAAATGCATCACATGCTTCTGAAACCGTCATGAACGTATTGCCGTCGGTCTTCAGCCACTCTTTCGGTAAGTGATGTAGAAAGTCAAAAATGCCAGTATCATCCCATTGGTGTTCGCCAAACGTCTCGTAATCCATAAATAAATCAAAATTCGTTGCGTTGGGATCAGAATTTAGCCAATGGACAAACTTGTCAGCTGTCAGCGGCCATTCTGCCCATGTATGATCGCCGAAACGGAACGCAATATCGTCACTGAGTTTATAATTTTTCATCAGTAGCTTAATATTCTCGGTGTAAGTCGGCTGGTAAACATAGTTAGGCGAGCGCCATCCCAGCACCTTATCCCAACCCTCGGCCAGCACCCCCTTATAGCCAGCTTTATCGGCCCAATATGCAATGTCATTGTTATAACAGAGTTCAGTGTTACGGAAGACTTTCGGCGTTTGGCCAAACAGCTTTTGCACCTTCTCGCGGTGAAGGTCAACTTGCTTTTCGAATTCGCTCCGTGAGTAGAAGAACGCCAGACTGTGATAGTAAGTTTCGGCAACGAGTTCGACGCGACCGGTGGCTACTAGGTTTTTGAACGATTGCAACGCCTCAGGAGACCACCGTTCAAGCTGTTCGAGAATGGTTCCTGTAATCGATAGACTAAGTTTGAATTCAGGGTATTCTTGCAATAGCTGTAATAGTTTGTGGTTAGTCGGTAAGTACGATTTCTCTGCAACTTTATGTAGAATCTTTTCATTATTGGTCAGGGTATCACCTGAGGCGCTAAAGTAGCTATGGTCATTGCCAGTTTCAAGGGCGGTATAGTGACGGATACGGTATGGCTGATGGACGTGCAGATAGAGAACGATCGCCTTCATGCGGCTGCCCCTGCTGGCCTATGCCGCTCATATAACGCGATTACTTTATCAGCGGCGTCATTCCATGATAGTCGCTCGAGTTCTCGGGCTGCGCCATGCAGAAGTTCTTCCCTGAGCGGCCAATAGCGTACGGCAGCTATAATCTTGTTAGCCATTTCGTTTATATCCCAGAAGTCCACCTTAAGAGCACTATGCAGTACTTCGGCTACACCCGACTGTCGGCTAATCAGCGACGGCGTGCCATACGCGGCTGCTTCAAGAGGAGTCAAGCCGAATGGTTCTGAAACCGATGGCAGTACAAAAAGGTCTGCAATTGCGAAAGCGTCTCGCCAAGCCTTGCCCCGCTGAAAACCAGTAAAGATAACGTTTTTGGCGATACCAAGGTCGGCTGCGAGTTGTACAAGCTCAAGGTACTGCTCACCGCTGCCAACAATGAGGAACATAGTCTTTGGTTCTTTTTGGATGACGATCTGGGCGGCTCTCAGCAAGTTAGGTAAGCCCTTTTGAATAGTGAGTCGACCAATGTTTGATACAACCCGCCATCCTTGAGCGCGTAACGCAGCAAGATATTGGTATGTTGTGACAAGCGGGTACTCGAGCGGCACAATCTCTTCCTGCTCTAAACTGTTATGTACGACCGCAATTTTGTCTAACGGGATACCGTACTCGCGGACGATTGCTTGGCGCGTGAAGTCGCTTACGGCAACGATCTTATCGGCAACGTGGAATGCCAGCTCCTCAATCTCGCGAACAAACGGATTACCCCGATTGCCTCCTGCACGATCTGACTCGATTGAGTGGACATGCGCGATAACTGGGCAGCCGAGTATCTGCTTGGCCCGGATCGCCGCTCGAAACGTGAGCCAGTCGTGAGCATGGATAATGTCATAACTGCGCTCGGCGACAATCTGGCCAACCGCAATTTCGTACAACCGCTGTAGGTCAGTGATGTCATGCCACTCTTCACGCCCGTTTGCCAAAATGTACTTATAACTGTCGTAGGCAATCCCAGCTTTGATAATATCTACGACATTATGCGGCATAGCTGCTGTAACATTCATAAAGGGAATACCGTGGTCAGCCTGATAGGGAAGTATAAAATCGATTGCAACATCACGCTTCGCCAGCGCTTTGCACAAATTATAGCAAGCCACACCCAGGCCACCGCTGTTGTGGGGTGGCAGTTCCCACCCAAGCATTAAGACTTTCATACTGATGTTTTGGCTTCCTGTTGATCAGTCTAGAACTCTAGCCTTCAATATAGCGTTTTGTGTGCCTAAGCACAACCATCTTAACGCGTGAATTTAGAGGTTAATTTAAATCGGGCTATCTTTGAGCCCTAACCAATAGCCAACATATGTTGAAATGACATGAACCGAGCCCCACAATAACAGCGCCGCTTCGTAGACAGCTAGGGGTGGCACGATCACGAGCGCGGAGAATAGAGCTGCGCCAATGATATAGTCAACCTGATCGTACGGAAACCAGCTCTTGCCAGCAGGGATCCGATTTCGGCGTTTGAAGAAGCTTTTCGCAGCATCACCGGCCAACGCGCCAAAGCCAAGGAGCGGGCCAAGCAGCCATAAGGGGAGGAACGTATATATCCAGTTCGCATTCACCAGTGAGTAAATGGCAGTATTCTCTTGAACTGCTCGCTGTTGGAGCCAGAAGACAAGTGCAGCTACCAATACGCCTGTCATTAACCCACGCCAGGTTTTATGCGTTCCCAGTATCCGTTCGCCGCCGATATGAAGGCCGAAATCAAGAGGCGCATTCAAGCGACTGACAATTGGAAGTTTCGCCATGAATATGGGTGCAGCATTAGCTGCACCAGCTGGCAAAAAGAACCAGATCGCTAGTAGCACTGTATGTAGCAAGTCACTCATACTTGCCATGATTGTATCACCGGCATATATAAATACTGTGCGTTAATGCTTGACGAGTAAGGAGACTGAGCGAATCATAAAAGTAGCTATGAATTTGCACCATGCTGACGATCGCCCAGACTGGGAGGAACACCCTCCTGCTGAGCAGAACCGTTGGCAACAATTAGCAGCTCGGACGAACGGTTTGGCAACTCCAGCTAATTTACTCAGCTGCAGCGGGTTTGTGGTGGCTAGTATTGGCCTCGTCAACATCGCCGAAGCAAACTTTTGGGTTGGAACACTATTACTTGTTGTAGGACGGTTGGCAGATGCTGTTGATGGATACGTGGCTGAGACAACTGGGACAAAGAGCCCGCTCGGAGAAATGGTCGACGCAGGGCTAGACAAAGCGATCGCGTTCCTGGCGTTAGCCGTTCTCGTATTTGCTCGTATTGTGCCGTGGTGGATTGCAGCTCCCATTGCTGCTCTGAACCTGTGGAATATGGTTATGACATGGTACGGAGATAGCCGCACCATACGCGTTCAACCAAGTCGTAATGGCAAATGGGCGGCATTCGGATACTGGGCGAGCCTATCTTTATTTTTGTCCACTCAGCTGAAAATTGTGCCCACTTGGTGGCTACTTTGGCTGGCGTACGGTTTTGCCTTTGGTGCGATTGTCCTAGGCCTCCTCGCCGCATGTGGCTACTTTCAGATGGCGAGCGGTCGTGTTGCACCAACAGCTGCCATGGCTCTGTTCGATCGTGTGGTGGTTATTCGTAATCCAGTGAGTACCGATGCCCATAAAACTAGGTATCGGATAAGCGTACTTCATAGTCTTCTGCCTGAAAGTGAGTTCTATAACCTCGAAACGGTAGCTGGCGGTATCATTGCGAATCGAGCACTATTACGTCAGCACCAAGTATTACTTGGTCCACGTACGCTCCTCTGCATTGCTGCTGGGGACGGCACAATTCACTTAATTCTGAATAGCTTGCTACACGATGAAGAGCTTTCTGAGACAGCCAAGCGGACACCAATCTTGCCACTGTGGTGTGGCAATGCGAACGACTTGGCATATATGCTTAACGGCGCTTGGTCACCCCGACGCCTGAGAAAAATTCTGAACCGGGGCAATATTGTTTCGGTAAAGCCGCTTAATTGCACGTTGCGCAACGTACAAGGTCAAGAGCGGCATTATGTGGCCTCAAGCTATGCGAGCTTTGGTGCAAGCGCGTACGCATCACAAGAATTGGAACGAGTCATACGGCGTGGCTCGCCAACAAGGCGTTTTGTAGTCAGCCGCTTCGGCCAAGAAGTGTTTGCAGTACTTTGGGCGCTTGCTAAGGCACCCACATTTGCCATTACCGCCCATGGTCGCACCAGCATTATCTTTGAGCGCACCTATTTGAATGGCTCTCGTTTCGCCAAAGTGATTGGCCTCCCATTGCGCCTAACAGATGAAAAGTTTCATCGCAACACCGTTGAGCGCAAGAACATTATCATGCTACTTCTAAACGTGATAGGGCTTCTGGTAGGCCGTGAAGTTTCAAAGCGCGCGATTACACAAGACACATTCACGATTCACGATACCGTATGGGCACAGTTCGATGGCGAGCCGACCCGACTCGCAAGTGGCACTAAGGCAATAATCGAGGTCTCAAAACAGCCTTTTTATGCCTTAAGCCTGCGGTTAAAATAGCCACTAATAAGCTATATAGCTATGGCACATATCATACTGAGCCACGTCTTACTTGTGATCAGTATTATATCGTATGTCTATGTCCGTACCGGGGTCGTACGCCGGTCCACAAGGCGTATATTTAGCTGAAGCCCTGAGTGACGAGCAGACTCAAAGCGGCGCAGAACTGACCATGCAATTGTTAGCTGTACGTGCTCCACTTCATACCTACCAATCGACAGATAGAGAGACTGCAGATCCATGCATGATGATCAGTGAGGAGCTTGCAGACAAAATCAATAAACATAAACTAGCTCATATAGAGTGAGGTAAAGCAAAATGCACCGACGACATATCGGTGCATTTTGCTTGGCAGGGGAGACAGGACTCGAACCTGCAACCAACGGTTTTGGAGACCGCTACTCTACCGATTGAGCTACTCCCCTACAATGCTGAAGATTCCCATAAATAGGTTTCTCAGCGTAGCGAGCAAACTAGCTATGTTTGCTTGGGCTCTCTTCCTGCCTGACAACAGGGAAGATAACATCGCCATTGTACGATATCAAGCATGAAAATGCTACGGGAATGAAAGTATTCCAAATCTGACGCAAATCTGTTATACAATGAGAGTACATGGCGAAGATCGCACCCACCCAACCATTCTTGTTAATGCTCTACGGATTTCCAGGATCGGGTAAGACTTTTTTTGCGCGTCAATTTTGTGAGCTAATTCAATGCGCACATGTAGACGGTGACCGCATACGTAGTGAGCTATTCGAGAAACCTCGTTACGACAAACAGGAAAACGATGTGATCATGCAACTCATGAGCTACATGTCCGGTGAATTCCTGAATGCAGGTATGAGCGTTGTATACGATGTGAACGCGATGCGCGCAGGACAGCGTCATATTTTACGTGAAGTTGCGCGTAAGAGCCACGCGGTTCCAGTCTTGGTATGGTTTCAGATGGACCCTGACAGTGCCTACCAGCGTGGCAAACAGCGTGATCGCAGACATACTGACGATCGATACGCTGCCACGTACGATCCAAAGCAATTCGAGCAGATCATTACGCATATGCAAAATCCCGTTGCGGCAGAAGACTACGTTGTGGTCAGCGGTAAACACACCTTCAATGCCCAATTCAACGCTGTTGTCCGACGTATGCGTGATCTCAGTGTATTACCAACGATTAGCGCCGCACCTGTCGTTAAGCCTGGCCTTGTTAATCTTATCCCGCAACCAAACCTCTACAAAGGCCGTGTCGACAACAGCCGCCGTAACATTGTCATTCGTTAATAGCTAAGGTCCTTTCATGCCCTACAAAGAGTTCGATGTAAGCGGCATCGGCAAGGTCAAAATCTACAAACGTCGCGGCAGCCGTAGCTTACGACTAACAATTGCTACCGATGGCTCAATCCGTGTAAGTATTCCTTACTGGACCCCCTACCAAGCTGGTCTGGCATTCACCGTGTCACGCAAAAGCTGGATCACCGCACAGCACAAGGTGGAGGTGGCGCCACTCATGAATGGCATGGCAGTTGGTAAGACGCGAATGCTGCATTTTATACCCAGTGCGGAAGTAACGCGTGTCAAAACCAGTGTGCATGCGACAGAGGTAATCGTAATCTACAACGTAGGATTGAGTATTAGCGATCAAGTTGTGCAAGCAGCTGCGCAATCTGCATGCTACCGTGCACTCAAGTCGGAAGCTGCCAAGTTACTGGCGCCACGGTTGAACGAACTGGCCATTAAATTTGGTTTTGCTTATCGCAGTATGAATATTAAACGCATGAAAAGCCGCTGGGGAAGCTGTGACCAGCATAAGAATATCGTATTTAACTTGTTTTTGATGCAGCTTCCCTGGGAATGTATTGACTACGTGATCTTACATGAGTTGACTCATACACGCGTGTTGCACCACGGTCCCAACTTCTGGCGGGAATTTGAAGCGGTTCTTCCAGGTGCCCGCCGCATGCGTGGAGTAATGCGTCAGTACCGGCCTGTACTTGGATCACACACTTCAGATTCATAAGTGGTTTGACCTTTTAGCGTCCGCTGGCATAATGAAGCTATGATCTTAAAACGACGCAAAAATATTGCTAGCATGCCGGACCAACTCGCCCATGAACGTCTCGTTAGTCTTATCAATAGCATGGCTGATGGCGTCCTTGCCGTCGATAAAAATGTCCGAGTAGTTATCTATAACGGTGCCGCATTGAATATTCTGGATCGAAATGACCCAATTGAACGAAAATCGCTCGATGATATCTTTCGCCCGCTTAATAAAGATGATGAGCGTGTTAATGTAACGAAATTAGTGCAAGGTACCACAGTACCGACTTCTAATCGTGATCTTAAACTTACGTATAGCGACGGTAGTGTTATCAACCTCTATATCAGTATCGCGCCGGTACGTCTCGGCTACGGCGAGCAGGGTCAACAAGGCTACGTTATATTGCTACGCGACATAAGCCACGAGAAATCCTTAGAAGAAGAGCGCGATGAATTTATCTCAGTCGTCAGCCACGAGCTGAGGACGCCGATAGCTATTACGGAAGGCAATATTGGAAACGCTGAATTTATTGTTGAGAAGAGCGGCGACCTGGACAAAGTCAAACAAGCGTTGCATGAGGCGCATAATCAAATCTTGTTTCTCGCTAGTCTGGTCAACGACCTGGCTATGTTGTCGCGTGCTGAACGAGGTGTAACTCCTATCGACGTTGAATCGATCGATGTGACAGGCCTACTTGAAGAGCTCGTCCATAATTACGGCGAGCAAGCTAGCGCAAAAGGCCTAAAGCTAACCTCACATATTATTGGGGACCGTCAGCCTGAGCTAGTCTGTAGCAAGCTGTACGTACGAGAAGTACTGCAGAATTTTATAACTAACTCGATTAAATACACCGAAGCAGGCTCGATTACTATAAGTGCCGAAGGCATACCTGATGGAGTTAAATTCTCAGTAAGCGATACCGGCATCGGCATTAGTAAGCCCGACCAGCAAAAAGTATTTCAAAAGTTCTTCCGAAGCGGTGACTATCGTACAACCAAAGCAACCGGAACAGGTCTTGGTCTGTATGTCACGGCTAAGCTTGCACGGCTACTTAATGCACACATTACACTCGACAGCGAGCTCAACAAGGGATCAACTTTTGCGATTAGCGTGCCAAACATGCCTACATCGAAGGCTATGGCACCAGATACTACTCCGACGCTGTTATCTGGTCCGTCACACGCATAACTGGTATACATACGTTGCGGTCTTTCCAAATAACATCAAAGAACTCGTATTTAATCATCGAGTAATTGAGCAGCGCAATATCAATTACCGCGGCGAGCGGTAATTGTATCAGTGCCCGAACCAGCCATACGCGATAGGTAAGCGTCACTACTGATGCATAGGTAGCAGTAAGGATAATTACTGCTATGAGACTCGGTAGCCAGAGCGATGTATGAACTAGATGAAGCAGGCTGCCTATGACTAATGCATACGGCAATAAGATGCCACCCAGCTCCGTAAGAGAAAGCATCATTACGAGCTCAATTCGTCGATGGACGCGTGGGTACTCAGTCCGAATTGCCGTAGCTCGCTGCTCGACTCGACCTTTTTTACTCAAAATCCCCATTTTGGCACTGCTCTGCATGAAGCTATAGCCGTCCTGGACGGCGCTGACGCGGGCAAAGTAGCTCTCAGGAACAACGGATCGGCTGACGGCTGCAAAGCCACCGGCGCTAGTAATGATCTCGCGGCGGATCAGCCAACATGTGCTTAATACTGGTGGTCTATGGAATAGCCGTCGTGGCAGCGATATTTCCCAGGCGTAGCGCATTGGCTGCAGAAGGGTCGTTTCTAGGCTGGTCAGTGCGCTAGGCACATTGTTTTGCGGTATGAGTGAAATCATATTCTTGTGCTTATGCTGCAAAGCGGCTACCAGCTCTCGTAAGCTACCAGGCTGGAAGCGCACATCCACACCACAAAACAAGATAAGCTCACCGTTCGCCTCGGTGTAAAGTTGCTGATAAGCCGAGTTTTTAGCTAACCAGTTATCGTCAGGTACCTTACCTTGCAAAAACCGCACTCCAGCATGGGCATAGCTTCTAATAACTTCGGGAGTGTGCTTGTTTTGGGAGCAATCATCAAGCACTAGTATTTCTAATTTTGGGTAATCAGATGCTACTAGTGACGCCAGACATTCCTCTAAATCGTCTGTTTCATTACGAGCCGGTATTGCAACAGTAAGAGTAGGTAAATTCGCGTCACCGCTATCAGTTACCGACAAATGCGGAAAACGGGTAGTCCATATATGCCTAAAAGTAGAGGTCATGAGGACGGTAGCCAGTGCGACGTCAGCCCAAGCAATGAACAGCCAGAGATTCAGGCCAGCCAGTCCCAAGTGTGTATCGCTCAACCAGGCCATTGTTGCAAGGGCTTGCACGATAGCAAGCCATGAACTTGTCTGAAGGGCGGAACGTCGCAGGTACTTTTTGTGTATACGTGCTCTGGCTACCCGGAGCAAATTTGTGCTGCGATACATGCCAAGTATAAAGAGCAGCACCGTAAACAGTGACATACTCAATAGAAGTAGTGCCAGCGATACGACGAGCACCGCGAATGAGATAAAAACTGCAAGGTCTCGTCGAAGCTTTGAGGTAGGAAACAGGGTCAATAACAATTCAAGTGCTGAAAACAACCAAAACGCCAGCAGCACCGTTAACATGCCTCCACTATAGCACGACACTGTATACGCTTGCTGTTGACGCATAGATGTATTTAGTTTAGAATTATCATGATATGTCAGACTTCGCTCAGAATAGACCTCCGCATGTCGAAGCTGACGATTGGGATGGGTTGGAAGGTGATCAGGATATTTGGGACAGCGCACAATTAGGCGAGCATTTAGGAGTACCACCGTATCAACCGGAAGTTGAAGTTGCCGTTATTCACGACACCCGTGAAATGTTAGTCGGGGTTGCCGCTAGGGTCAGTGAAAGGTCGCTGCATGCGCCTGAAATGGGTGAGTACGTTTCGCGCGCTATCGCGGCACTCGAGGGTCTTAGGCCATCGGACATAATTGACCCAGACGAATGCTATCGTGACGACAAGGGTAGTGCTTTCAACCAAGCGGCGGTACTAGTCGCCGGCCTACTCAATCAGTTTACGGAAGCGTGGGGGTACGGTGAGCGTGCAAAACTACAAGCAAATGAACCGCAAAGATTAAGATACCTTGTTATCGCCAAGATGCTCGCACATCTTGAAGAGCGGTTCGGGCTAGCTCGTATGGCCCCGGCCGTTGGCGACACAGTGGACAGCGGGACAATGCTAACCCTTGCTGAAGTTCCAGCAGAGCTAACTGGCCAGCAAGTTGGCACCGTTGCAAGACTCATTCACATCGGCTTTTGTCACAATGATGGCACCGTCTGGCGCCCGGCTGACGTCCATCGCTACATAGATGCCCAAGCCCATGCAGACAGGTTTGCGTTAGAACACTATCATGTTAGATAATTAAATATGTACCGCTTGCGTACGAGATACTAACCTGCTAAGCTTGACAGCAGTGGCCTACAATTAATGTAGGTTATTTTTTTAGGGAGTATTACGTGGCTAACGAATCGTCACATAAGAAAACACGCCGCTTGCGCCAAGCGCCGCAAACAATGCGAGAACGTGGTGTTAGCAGTACAAGTAAGCAAGCAAAGCCAAGGAGAATTCGGAGCATTGCAAGTATAGCTGGGATACCATTTCGTGCGATAGGCAATATACTTGGAAAGCTCCCTATATGGAAACCTTTTAGAATCGCTGGGCGGCTTATTGCACGTATTATCGTGCCTCCATATGTGCGGAATAGCTTCAAGGAGCTGCGCCATGTAGCGTGGCCGACCGGTAAACAGACGCTGCAGTTAACAAGTGCAGTCATTTTATTTTCGGTCATTTTCGGCGTGGTGGTGGCGCTGTTTGACTTCGGTCTCGATAAACTATTTAAACAGGTATTATTACGATGAGTAACAGGTACGATTCACAAAAGCATTGGTACGCTATCCACACCTACAGTGGATATGAAGAGAAGGTCGCTGAAAGCATTCGTCAGCGTGCCGAATCGCTCGATATGAAGGATAAAATCTTCAAGACACTTGTACCTAAAGAAAAAATGATCGAAGTCAAGAATGGCAAGCGTCGTGTTGTTGAGAAGCGAATTTTTCAAGGCTATGTGTTAGTTCAAATGAAAATGAGCGAAGATGCCTGGTATATTGTCCGTAATACCCCGTCAGTCACTGGTTTCGTTGGATCTGGCACTGAACCAACTCCGCTCTCTGAAGACGAGATTGAGAAAATTAATAAACGAATGGGTGTCGAGCAGCCAAAACACAAGATTGATTTCAATCTTGGTGAGATAGTAAGCATTACCGACGGCCCGTTCAAAGGCTTTGACGGAGCCGTCAGTGAAATAGATCCCCAGAAGGGCAAACTCAAAGTCCTCGTGAACATGTTTGGCCGTGAAACGCCGGTTGAACTCGACAGCCTTCAAGTCAAGAAGATGTAACACTTGTGAGTAACAGCTCTTCACACAATCAATTTCCAGCGTCACCAAACAGTGAAGGTTTATCACAAACTGGTCGCTGGCTTATGATTGGCGGCGGAGTCTTAGCATTATTAGAATTGTATGGACCTGCAGCCGCCAGCCTATTAGAAGCACATGGACTTGTCCCCCATGGCACGACTGGACTCGCAAGTACCATAAGCCGAGACACGTGGCCCTACGGTCTTACCGTTGCCGGAACCGCTGAAGTACTAGCTCTCACTGACTGGGCAGAGAATCCGGCGCTCAGAGCAGATCAAGGTACAGACCCAGAATCATAAGAAGCGCTTGAGCTTGTCGCCAGGCATTTAGACTGCCACAAAAACGGTCTGAGAATCTCGATATAGACCTGTAGCTCGCAAGATCGCAGATTGTTGTCGAAACAGGCATAATGGTGTAAAATACATCTGTTACGCACTACTTAAAGGTAGGAGAACTAGGCAAAGCTTCTAATTGCCAGTTCGTTACAAGGAGAATATCTCGATGGCAAAAGCTGTCAAAGCACAACTCAAAATGAAAATCCTCGGCGGACGCGCAACTGCTGCGCCACCTGTTGGTAGCACACTCGGCCAGTACGGCGTGAATATGATGGACTTTATTAACGGCTTCAATGAGAAGACGAAAGACATGATGGGTCAGACAGTTACGGCTCATATTACTGTATACGAAGACCGTACCATGGACTTTACGGTAGTGGGTTTGCCAACCGACGACCGCATCCGCCAAGCACTTGGTGTAGATAAGGGCTCGGGTCGCCCGAATACTGAGAAGGTAAGCAAGAAACTGACACAAGCGCAGCTGACTAAAATTGCAGAAGATAAGGCAGCTGACATGAACACTGACAACGTCGAAGCCGTCAAAAAGATGGTAGCAGGCACTGCCCGCAGCATGGGCGTTGAAGTCGCAGACTAACTTAATTTTTGTGGGAGCCTATGCAGGCGATTGCACCACGAAGGAGATATATGGCTAGCAGGAAGAAGCAAGACGTTGAGGCTGCAGAAGCTGAGCAATTGGTTGAAGCGGTTGCCGAAGCCGAAACAATGCCGGCAGAGACTGTCGAAGTCAAGGAAGAGAAGGCTACATCAAAGGCCGGTAAGCGTAGTGCTAAGTCGCTCCGCGAAGGTGCGGAGAAAGAGGCCAAGGAGGAGCGTAAGCGCATCAAGGCCGAGTCAGATACCGATGACAAACCAACGCAAACTGCCCGGCCTACGCGTACTCATCTGGAACGTCAGAGTAAGAAATTCCGCGATGCTGCAGCAAAAGTTGAAAAAGGGAAAGTGTACAAGCCTGAGGACGCGCTGGTTCTTGTTACTAGCACTAGCCCTGTGAAGTTTGACGCAACAGTAGAGCTGCACGTTAATCTAAATGTTGATCCCAAAGTTGCCGATCAAAACATCCGCGACAACCTGGTTCTGCCAGCTGGTACGGGTAAGCCAGTCCGAGTGGCTGTCTTGGCCGACGAAAAAGTCGCAGGCGCTGATTTGAGCGGCGTCGCTACTATAACGAATGAGCTAGAAAAGGGCACGATCAATTTTGATATCCTGATTGCTACGCCAGCAAATATGCCTAAACTTGGTAAATACGCCCGCCTGCTCGGTCCACGTGGCCTTATGCCAAACCCGAAGAGCGGCACCGTTACTATGGATATCGACAAAGCCGTCGCTGAAGCTAAAGCTGGACGTGTAGAATATCGAGTCGATAGCACCGGCATTGTACACTTAGGTATCGGTAAGGTTTCGTTCGGGGCTGATAAGCTCATGCAAAACTTAACTGCCGTCATGACGTCTATTAAGTCAAACAAGCCGGCTAGCGTGAAGAGCGGCTACATGAAGGCCGTGCACTTGTCGACTACGATGGGTCCGAGCATTACGGTCGCCATTAGCGAACTATAAGCATTTGAGCTTCCGCACTCTTGCAAAAGAGCTTCAACCAGCTGAAGCTCTTTTCACTTTACAAACCCTCTACTTGCAAGCCATAATTGAGGCACACTAACAAGAGGGACAGCATGGCTGATAATACACAAGCTGACGGCTATTACGATGATGATATGGGCGCCGACGAAGAACTTGACTTAAGCTTCCTCGACGAAAAAAGCGAAGAAAACGAAGAATAATCTAGCGGCTCATCGACCTGTGCGTATTGGTATCGTTATTCCGCATATCTTTATGCACCGTGACATCTTGCCACAGGTGATATTTTCGCCTGCCGCGCTAGCACTGCAACTGGCGGACGGCCTTCAGGCGCTCGGCGCCAACGTGACTCTGTTTACACCAGGTCCCGTCGATACGAAAGCGCACAATATCACAGCCGACCTAACTTATTTTGAGCAAGAGCTTGCCGGACGTGGCGACACCTACACTGATCTTTTGAAAAAACACCCGTTCACATTTATCACTCTAGCTCGACAGGTGCAGGCCGAGCTTATCGCCAATGCGTATGACATGGCGAATGCGAACGAGCTTGACATAGTACATATGTACACCAACGAGGAGGAAATCGCTCTGCCGTTTGCTAAGCTATGCACTAAACCGGTCGTATTTACTCATCATGACCCGTTTAACTTCCTTGTTAAATATAAGAACAATTTTCCCAAATATACTGATCTACCTTGGATTTCTTTGTCGTACGCACAGCGCAGCGGCATGCCGACAAAAACAAATTGGGTAGGAAACATCTATCATGGCCTACCCGAACACGAGCTAGAACCTGTTGCCACACCCACTAACAGTTACATCGCGTATTTGGGCCGCATCATCGAGCCAAAAGGTGTTCACCTAGCGATCTCGGCAGTCAAATCATATAATCAGGTACACCCGACTGAACCGCTGACACTTAAAATAGCTGGCAAACATTACGCCGGTAGCGGTAAGGATGCCTATTGGGAGGAACGAATCAAGCCACACTTTGGGAAGTATATTATTGACGCCGGCTTCGTACCTGCAAGAAAGCGCCAGGAGTTTTTAGGAAATGCTCAGGCGCTAGTTGTCCCTTCAACCTTCGACGAACCTTTCGGCATGGTAGTTATTGAAGCACTCGCGAGTGGGACACCAGTTATAGGGTTAGACTCCGGTGCTATACCCGAGCTCATAACGAGCGATGGAATCGGGTGTGTCGTACAGAAACAGATCTTAGGCACCGGTCAGCTGGATGAAGCTGCCACCAGCGATAGGCTCAGCCAAGCGCTGACGAAGCTCAATACATTTAATCGTAGTGCATGTCGCGCTATGTTTGAAGCTCGTTTTACCGCCGAGCGCATGTGCAAAGAACATCTTGCGATATATCAGCAGCTTAAACAATAACAAGATCAGCTTTAATATGAGGATGATACTGATAATCTTCTAGGACGAAATTATCCTCTTTGAAGTCATCGATACTCTTTACGTCGCCAATTATTTTGAGGGTAGGGAAGGGGTAAGGCTTGCGTCGTAGCTGCTCTTTAGCTGGCTCTATATGGTTGGTGTATAAGTGTGTATCGCCGACAGAGATTATCAGTTCACGAGCTTCAAGACCAGTTACGTGCGCTACCATCAGCAGCAGCATGGCATATTGTGCGATGTTGAAAGGCCCGCCCAGAAAAACATCCCAGGAGCGTTGGTAAAGCATCATCCGCAGCTTACCTTTAGTCACGTCAAATTGGAACATCGTGTGGCACGGCGGCAGCCGCATTTCTTTTAGCTCGCCGGCATTCCACGCGCTTACTAAAATAGCCTTGGAATTCGGATGATTTTTGATCTCGTCGATAGCCCACTGCAGTTGGTCAAACTCGCTACCATCCGGCCGTTTCCAATGTCGCCACTGAACCCCATATACTCGGCCAAGGTCAGTTTTGCCATTCAAAAACCCATCCCAATAATGAATGCCATGCTCATGCAGATATGCCACCTCAGAGCTGCCAGAGACAAACCATAAGAGTTCATGGAGTAGAATCTTAAAGGGCATTCTTTTAGTGGTTAACAGCGGAAAGCCATAGCGCATATCAAAGCGTAATTGCGAGCCAAAAATTGTTTTAATTGGATGTATTCCGCGCGTTTGCTTTGTCTTACCGTCTTTAATAATTTCGGCCATCAATCGTAAATATTGGTATTCGGGATGCGCCATCACGTCTTCCCACTTCTCTTATAGGGAACTTTCACCACTTTCACTCCCTGCTTTTTAAGAAACTCGATCGCATCATGGTCCCACCATTCGTCGACGTAGTGGAGCTCTTTAATACCAGCGTTCGCAATGAGCCGTGAACACGCCATGCATGGTGACATCGTAACAATCATCGTTACACCTTGCAGCTGTAATCCTTCCTTGGCTGCTTGCCCAATCACTCGCTCCTCAGCATGTGAAACGGTGGGAGGGCTTGCCCAGCCATTATCTTTTTCAACTTCTATTGGATCTTCGGTGAGGCTGGCATTACACTTCGAGATGATTCGGCCCCCGGCGATGATAGATGCACCAACTTGAGCCGTCTTCTTGGCGGCAGATGCTTTCTTGTTCATGAACGCTTGCATAAACGCCGCACGGTACAGTTCCTTTTTATTCTGGCTAGCTGGCAATTGTTCGGCGTACTTTTCATCAAACTTTCCACCCAATTTTTCAATTTCTGACGATTCAGCCTTATATAAAGCCGCATTCTCAAGTGGCGTGTACTTCAGTTTGCGATAGTTCCAAATACTAAGATCTGGCGCGTCAAAAGGAATACAGTGAAAATGCAAGTGTTCCACGGTACTTTGTGCTTCGCTGCCATCTTTCTGGATTATCTGCATGCCCTTTAGGCCATGAACCTTGCGCACCAATTTCTTGGCAAGGTACATCATTTTACGCATCGTTTCCCACTCGCTGGGCGTCAATTCTTTCACTGATCGCACGTGCCGGTGTGGAATGATCATGATATTGCCGTCAATATAGGCATACAGCGGTACCGTCATGACGATACCATTCTCCTCATAGAAAATATATTTATCGCGCATGTCACAAAACACACACTTACCAACAGTTTGCCAAATCTGATCGTAATACCCTGAGGTCCGCGCATCGCGGTAATACTCTTGCTGCTTCTGCTCGTCAGGGCTGAGATTCACTACTTATCCCTTAATGGTGTCTTGCGGAGCTCAACAAACTCTTTGAATACTTCACCCAGATGGCCACCTATCGCGCGCTGAACAATTTTGCTAGTCGAAATCAGTGTAGATTGACGCTGCAGCACCATGACCTCGCCACCATATTTAGTTACTGTCTTGTATTCCTTGGAGTTCTTGTAATCACTGGCCCACTCCTCCTCGGGAATGATATATACGTCAGGCCTTAATAAGCCCAATGTCGGCACACAGCTCGGCTCGGGCAACATCGTGACAAAGTCGACTGCTCGAAGTGAGGAGATGACCTCTGCTCTGACACGTTCGTCGAGGATAGGTTTATTCGGACCTTTCACGCGTTTGATAGCCTCATTACTACTGATTCCGACAACCAAGACATCGCCATATGTTTTAGCGATTTCAAGATACCGCACTTGGCCGACATGCAGCAAGTCCCAAGAACCAGCCGTAAAGACCACCTTCTTATTTCTTTCCTTGAGTTGTTCACTCAGCGTTAATAGATCGCTCTGCGACACAAACCGTTTTTTCCAACCGGCCGCCATAGCTGTTACTCCTCCACAGTATGGTTTTATTGTAGCAACCTTTAGGCTAGCGAGCTACCGATGGGCGTAGTAGTTATTACGCCACGCCTAAGCAGCAGACTACGCGTTCGTACGTAGTGCTCGTTTTGGGATAATGCCTCATAGGGATTGTGGCGCAAGAATTTGTAGAAATCATATAGCAGAAACAGATCGAGCAGCTCCTCTAGCAGTGCAACCCGTCGATTATTTCTAAGTACTACCACATGCTCTAATCTTCGCTTGCCACGCTTCTGGTAACCCGACGCCACAAAGTATTTCCTAACTTTATCTGCTGGCTTATATTTGCAATCAACTAGTAAAAAGGCAAGCGTCCGTGCCACATCAAACAGTGGATGCCCATAGGCTGCCTTTTCAAAATCGAGAACTCCAGTAACTACTAACGGTTCGTCATCCGAAAACAAAATATTACCTCGTACGAAGTCCATATGTAGCGCTTGTTGGCCTGCCAGCGTTTCGCATCTCTTAAGTATGGGCAATAGCCGTGAAAATATAGCAGGAGCAACCCGAACTTCCAGTTTAGTAGTCACCGCACTGTTAACTTGACTACTGGCAAAGTAACGCTGCATGCAACGCACGATGTGACTATACTCCACCGCGACTTGGGGCAACTCTACGCCATCGTAGATACGCAATGCAGAGTGCAGCCCTGCCATTGTTTTGCCTAGTAGCTTAATATGCTCTTGGGTATACGCCTCCCACGGGATCGTCTGTCCAGGTAGATAGTGATATATACCAGCGTACCGCGAGAGCCTAGCCGCTGACACTTTCATAATGCGCCCATCAACCGGTGACCGCGCAGGGAAGCCAGCAGTAACTAGAAACTCACCAATTGAATTAGTGCGGCGGATTAGTTCAACGACTCCCGGCTCGTGCTTATACAAAATAAGGTTGACCAGCCGCCCGCCTTCGAGACGCACAGGGTGCGACTCGTTACGATAGCCCTTTTGCAGTGGGTACAGCTGAAACACCTCTAATCCGTACTTTTGAAGTACACGCCTGACCGTTACGTCTTCCATACAGGCCTCATTAGCGGAAATTATAGAGGAAAAAGGCTGCCGCAACACCGCTATATGGTAGTACTTTTTACACTTGAATTAGCGGTGCGCCTATGGAAAAATGCGCAGCCGGAGGAGAGATGGTCTACAGTAATACGCAGATTTTGGACGCAGTAGATAACGGGCACATCATGTGCATACCGTTCAATACAAAGCACGTCAGCCAAGCTAGCTTAGATGTGACGCTCGGTCATTATTATTACCGTACTGAGCGCATTCACGACCATCCGGTATACAACCCCTTTGACCAAGATGACGTCGGACGCTACTTCGGTGCGCCGCTCAAAGCCATGCCGCATGCTGAGTGGTGTAAACAAAACGGGGTGACATTGCTGCACGGCATCCCAAAGGACCACCCGATCATCCCTCTTCGTCCAGGCGAACGCATACTTGGGCACACGCATGAATTCTTCGGCATTTTGCCACCAGGCGCATGCGAAGTCAAAGCCCGATCCACATGGGGCCGCAATGGTATTGCAGTATGTTTTGACGCAGGTTGGATCGATCCCGGGTATATCAACCGGCTAACGCTCGAGATCTACAACCTGAACCAACGCGAGACGGTTGTATTACCGGTGGGCGAGCGGATTGCCCAGATAATGTTCCACGACACCGGAGACGTTCTTGGCGCCTACGGCGAAGGGCGCGATGGTGGCTTCAGCGGCAAATACCAAAGTGGAACCAATATCGCTGCATTGATCGAGAACTGGGAGCCGGCCTTAATGCTGCCTCGGGCCTATCTCGACAAACGGGCGCTGCCGCCTGCTATCCCGCTACTAAAAACAGTCCCCTAGGGAACGCCTTGTCCATAGAGAAGCGAACCAGTACAATGCACGTAATCGAGAGAAGTTACTAGATGAGCAACAATAGACCTCCAAGATTTGTCGTTTTAGAAGGCGTCGATGGATCTGGCAAGACCGCACTATTCAAGCTGGTGGCTGCTTACTACGGGCAATTCTTTTCAAATTTACCACTGTACACCGACCTCTTTCCCGGATCACATCAGGGTACATTAGGAGAATGGGTATATCGATTCCACCGCAACCAAGTGACACGCGCGCCAAGTACATCCAAAGTGACGCAGCCAGCATTGCAGCTCATGCACATTGCAGCACACGTTGATTCAATCATTTCACGTATCGCCCCGACACTACAGGCCGGTGGCAATGTCGTACTCGATCGATACTGGTGGAGCACCTACGCCTATTCGCGTCCGATATTGTCGAAGGATCAGACAGATAAACTGATTGCAGCGGAACGCATGTTCTGGGATCCGCTCATTCGGCCCGAAGTCGTGTATGTAACACGTAAAGAAAGTCTCAAGCCACACCAGCTTACGGCCGAGCGGCACAGGCAACTAGACGCCTTTTACCAGGAATTGATTGCTGAGCAGCGGAAGGAGGGCGTAACTGTCCACGAAATTTCCAATGACGGTACATTGGCTGAGACTTGGCAGATCCTGCTCGAAACCCTCGGTCTGCCATATATCGACATGGAAACCGTGAGCCACTAGCCAATGAAGCGCCCACCTATACCACGGCCACGCGTGTATGACCTGTACTGGTACTTTGCCTCCGAGCGCCAACAAATTTTCCAAAGGCGGCTAGCAGGCAAGCCTGCCCCCTGGACGGATGACCCGATTCTGCACGAATACAAGTTCTGCAATGTTTTCAGAGCTGCGGACCGCGTCAGCCAATATATGATCCGCGACGTCTGCTATCATACTGTGCCATGCGATGACGAAGATCGATTATTCCAAATCGTTGCGTTCCGGACATTTAGTAAGCCAGAAACCTGGGACACTATCATCACATTCCTTGGCCGTCAGCCAACACTCGACGACCTAGCAAGCGGCCAGTTCACTAAAGCAATCAAGCATGCCACAGCCTCGCAGACGGCTATATACACTGGCGCGTTCATCCTCTGCGCTAACGACGCCTACGGCCACCACAAAAAATATCTCAACCACGTTGCACTCTTCCGGCACATGTTCCTATCCGACAGATTGGGCGCAAAGCTACTGATAGCACCGTCGCTGCAGGCGATCTTCGAGCTGCTTCGCTCCTACCCGCTGATCGGTAACTTTATGGCCTATCAAATAGCTATAGACCTAAATTATTCTAGCCTTGTCAACTTCGATGAGAACGATTTTACAATGCCTGGTCCCGGTGCGCTTCGCGGCATGCAGAAGGTATTTACTGATCTGGGCGATTTCAAGCCAGCTGAAGTTATCCAGTGGATGACCGAGCACCAAGACGACGAGTTTCGACGCCTGAAGCTTCCGCCTGCCACACTGTTTGGCCGAAAGTTACATGCAATCGATTGCCAGGGGCTATTTTGCGAGACTGACAAATATTGTCGGGAAGCTGTGCCGGAACTAGCCAGTGCGCGCAGAAGAATCAAAGCCCGGTTTCATGAAACGCCGAAACCTATCGTCTACTTTTTTCCGCCAAAGTGGGGGATACATAATCCGGTTCTTTAGCTATTTCTCGATCGCGTAATGGAGCAACACCGTGCTGGCATTCAAGTTGGTAGTATCAAGCAGCTTCAGCGGCACGCGTAGTGGCTCGCGGGTAAACGGAATGCCTTGGCCGAATAGAACCGGTTCGATAGTAAGGTACACCTCATCTACCAACCCAGCAGCGAGAAACATCGAGTGAATAGCGGCACCACCACATATGGCGATTTCGGTGTAGCCTTCTAATGCAAGGCGTCTAATAAGCACTGCAGGTTCCTCTGATGTCGTCTCGACGCCCTCGCCACTAATACTCGACAGATTGTGCGTGTAGACGATTAGGCGACGGCCGGGAGGCGCGCGCTTCATCTTAAACGTCTTATACGTAGCCGAGCCCATTACCATCACGCGAGCCGCTTTGGTAGCTTCAATAAAAAATTGCGCATCCTCACGACTACGCCAGTCAAGGGAGCGCTGATCGGCATTCATACCCATCAGGCCATCGGCCGATATTGCTGCAATGATAAATACCTTCATAGTCCTGCAACTCCACTTACTACCACAGTAGTATAAGATACCATGAGGCGACAGGCCAGCGTAGGCAATCTGATATCTATCTGTTATAATGCACGCTAATACGTGGGAGCAGGATCACCCATTATGCAGCAGCGAGACGGCTTGTTTATCACAATCGAAGGCACTGACGGCAGTGGCAAAGACACACAAGCCGCGTTCCTAAAGCGGCGCCTTGAAACAACAGGTTACGAAGTAGTCCAGTTCAACTTTCCACAGCACGGTCAATCAGCTGCATATTTTGTTGACCAGTACGTGCATGGCTCCTACGGCTCTGGCATCCAGGTCGGCGCCTACACTGCCTGTCTTTTTTACGCACTTGATTACTACGATGCTACCCCGGCTATCCGTAAAGCGCTTGCTGAAGGGAAGGCAGTTATCGCCACGAGATTTGGGGGCTCGAATATGGCTAACCAGGGTGCTAAAATTATCCATCCTGAAGAACGTCGTGGCTTCTTTATCTGGCTTGATAATCTTCAGTTCCGCATGCTCAACATGCCGCGCCCGACGATGAGCTTCGTGCTTCGCGTGCCGCCTGCCATCGCGCAAGAACGAGTGCGCCAAAAGCGCGGTACTACGCCAGAGCAATACATAGAGGCACTCCAGCTAGCCGAACTTGATCAACTTCAGTTGGCCGCCACGGTGTACGACGACATGTGCCAGCTGTTCCCCAAGGATTTTATTCGCGTTGATTGTGCGCGTGGCAACGTCTTACTCGACCCCAGCCAAATACACGATCTGATCTGGGGTAAAGTATCACCGCTCGTGCCTGAACCCGAGCCAGCACCTGAGGTAGCCACACCACCAGCGCCCACGGAACAAGCTGCACCCCAACAATCCAAAACCAAGAAAGTATCAGTACTCGCTGCAGTCCGTTCAGGCGTGCCACGAGCGGTGATTTCGATCGATCAGCCGCCGGTTGCCTTCTATATCCCGCCTCACCTCGACGTACCAACCAAAGAGCTCTACGAGCAACACATGTCGCAGCTAATCAAGCTCTATGCCAAAATTGCCGACCAGCTGCCTGCCGAGACACGATCTCACGCTCAGCTTGTCTTACCTGCAGCTGCCCTGGTGGCCGTGCAACACGATCAGGCAATGTCCGAGTTAACACCTGAGAAAAAGCCAGTCGCAGCCGCCTCACTCTCAGCTGTTGCTGCGGAGCTACAAAAAAACTACAGCGACGAATCGGAAACTGTTAGTTTGACAAGCTACTGGCCGCGTAACGAGCTCGATGTCGTCCCGGCAATCCTCTATGAGTACAGCAACCAATCCTTCGGCGACATTCAACGCACTGTTTCCGATTGGCCCTATGATAAAAAATCCTTTGTTTTGCGCAGCTACGTGCGTGAACCTGCGCCCAACAAGCTGGCCCTCGACTCGGTTTTATACAGTTGGGACGTACTTACAGAGTTTGAAGCGATTGCTGACCTCCGCGCCGAGGCTGTAAACAGCCTCGACTGGCAGCCACTGTCGCCACGGCTTGGTTACGATGTGCCTGCCTCTATCGAGCAGGCAGGTCTCAGTGAGGACTTTGAGCGCTGTTTTGACCTTAGCCTGATGCTCTATAGCGCGATGCAAACAGCAGGATATAGTGTAGAAGCACAATATGCGACCTTGTTTGGGCACCGAGTCCGAGCCAAAGTAACTGCGTCGGCAAGCGACCTTGTGCGTCTTTATAAGCTCACAGACAGCTCCACGCTGCACCCAACCGCTCACCGCCTAATCACTGTACTACTCAGCACGCTGGACAATGTACACCCGTTGCTCATCGCAGCCATCCGCCCAGCCCAAGCCGATGCAACACCCGCACTTGCTAAACCAGTTGTCAGTGCGCCTCATCCAAAGCGCTCCGCCAAACGAGCGAATACGAAGCCGCCTCTTGATAAATAACCTCTAACCGGGTACAATAACAGATAAGTTGCCAAAGACAGCGACGGGCTATCAAGGCCTTAATCATGTCGCCGAGGTACAAACACTCGTCTTCGAGTATGTACGTCTTTGGAAACAAAGGCGTATTTTGTTTGGCAACAGATCCGAGTAACGGTCGATAACCGGATCAAGATTACTCAATGCAAGGAGTAAGAAAATGGCTTTAACAAAAGCAAAGAAAGATGAAGTCGTAAGCGAAGTGGCAGCATTGCTGGCTTCGTCAAAGATGACTATCGTAGCCGCCTACCCAGGCACAACCGTGAAGGCCATGCAGGCGTTGCGCAAGCAAGCCCGCAGCAACGGTACGCAATTGCGTGTCGTGAAAAACCGCCTCGTCATCAAGGCTATACAGCAGAACGACGCGCTGAAAGGTACCGATATTAGCAGCCTGAACGGGCAACTAATGTATGCCTTCAACAGCGAAGATGAAGTCGCCCCAGCCCAAGTACTGGCTGGCTTTATGAAGACTAACCCAACGCTTGAATTTGTCGGCGCCATAAGCGCAGAAGGCACGTTTCTAAGCAAGGACGAAGTCAAGGCGCTAGCTACGTTGCCGAGCAAGGCACAGCTCATCGCCCAAGTCGTGGCTATGCTGCAATCACCGCTGAACGATGTTACAAACGCGCTCTCAGGCAACCTTCATGCGTTGCTTGATGGCATAGAAGCAAAAGCTGCCGCATAAGGCAGATATAAGGAGAATACTATGGCAGATGTCAAGAAACTGGCAGAAGAGCTGACCAAGCTGACTGTCCTCGAAGTAAACGAGCTTAAAACCGTTCTGAAGGACGAGTACGGCATTGAGCCAGCTGCCGCGGCAGTTGCAGTTGCGGCCGGTCCAGCTGCAGGCGCAGCTCCCGTTGAAGAAGCAAAGTCTGAGTACGACGTTGTACTGAAAGACGCTGGTGGGCAGAAAGTTGCCGTCATCAAGGCTGTCAAGGATCTGACTAACCTTGGGCTCGGTGAAGCTAAGGCGCTCGTTGATGGTGTTCCCAAGACCATCCTAGAGCACGCTAAGAAGGAAGACGCGGAAAAGGCAAAGGCTGCTCTCGAAGCTGCTGGCGCTACCGTCGAACTTGCCTAAGCTGCAAACCACGGCAAACAGTAAAGTAACCCTGGAAACCCCGGGGTTACTTTTTAATTGTTATAAACGCTCCACAACAAATCATTATACTTGTAAAGTGTACACGGGCGTACACATTTTTGAGCCATTTTTAAGAAGTAAACATCAAATTTGTGTCTTACTTACTCATACTACTACGTGGTGTAGGTTGGGTATGGCAGGCGATGGTATACCTGCCACGTGCTACGGCACACATACAACAACCAAAAGAAGAAGACTACATCACTCTTCTAACAGCAAGCTACTTCATCTCATATTTATGTCTTAATAACTACTGACTATTATCATTAACACACTCATTCTCTTACTTCATCACTGGGATCCATATAAAGGGAACAGCAAAAAGTAATGCAATTATCGACACTGTGTTAGCTAGATGCTACACCCTATTTCTGTTTGTCAGCCAGCGGGATAAAAAGGAGTTCAAGCGTAAACGTGCTCCCTGTGCCTACTTCGCTCTGCGCTAGGTAGGGCGTACCGGTAATGAGTTGGATATTCTGCCTCACACGCGTTGATTGCAGCTTGTAGATCGGGGTGATTGGTTGCGAATGGGTTAACGTTGTAGGCCTGTTGAGTTTGGTTCGCTCTGTCTATGCACTGTTGCTAACTCTGCGCGTTCGCACTAGCAATGTTGTTCAACCGGATATTCTGCGCATCTAAGCGACTGCTTGATTGAGTATATGCGACACCGAGAATAATGGTAATAAAAGATAATACGATGAAAAGAACTAATAGCACAAAGAACGCAACCCGCCAGCTGTCACGATGTTGGCATTGTGTTTCATTTATACAACCAAATTAGCAGATGTTTACTCGCTGCCGTGGGATAGTCGCCCGAATACTTTATAGACATTTACTCAAAAGAGTATATAATATAGTTGCACTATTTCGAATTTTATGAATATTTACGAACCACGACAATACTATGAGGCTTCTGTAGGTGCCCAGTGCGAGCTGCTGTGGTACGACCTAAACGGCGCAACTGCTGCCGGACCGCTAATCTCCGCAACGATACAAGACCTGCAGCTACACACCGACCAGATACAGTCCGCCGCCGATAGCCGTACGTCAAACCTTGGTCCTTACTCAGAGCGTGATACTGATAGCATTCTTGGCTCGCATATCGAACTTGCCCGTTTTCAAAGCGCTCGAGCCGAACAATTACGACAAATGGCGATCTATGGTGGAGACCCGCGCTCGCTTTACGATGCGTATCAAGCCAGTGACCAGGCAAATCAGACGCTGGGCAGACTGACGCATCTCATGGACGGCGGGTTGCGACTGACAGACCACCAAATACCGCGCAGTGACTGGCACTTACATACTTTTTTTGCAGACGACGCGTCTGTTGGCAAATCAGATTACCGCGATATGTTATCGCTGAGAGCCAATACATTTGCCGCCATGGGACGGTTAGCAACCGCAGCTTGCATTCAGGCTGATCGAGGAAGCCACGCCATGTTTAGCCACTACAATGGAAGCGGTCCGGACTATGCGGCACTGGCCAGCCTATCGCACGACGCCCGAGACGGCGTCACTGAATTATATGACATAGCTGAAGGCTTTTATCGTGCTGGCAACCCCAATAACGGTCTTGAACGGATCGACAATGCGATGGCAGCACTCCTCCACGTGCGGCTTGGCTACGGCATTGCTGGGGACGAGCAAGCATACTACGGCAACCATGATGAAATAAACAATCGGGTGGTTAGGCTGGTACGTGCATCAAGGTGGGGCAGCGTCGTGGTACGCGCGGTATGTAGCCTTGCCATACATGAAAGACATAAGCTTCCCCAAGCTGTAGAGCTTATCAAGCAAAGGTACCGAGATCTACATCTCGATGATAGACATGCAGCTGAGCGTGCAGTACTGGCACGCCCGCTTGCACTGCTCGACGGCGACTACCTCACCATCGAACGAGATAGTCCCCATCAGGTAGCCGCCGCTACTCGGCCAGCTTCCGAGCCTGCTCTGGCCCAAGCCTAGCAGTTATCTAGTTGCATACCATTCATTTCTTAAGACGCAGCCTGACTAAGGATGAAGCGTGCCGTCACTGGTACCGTACCGGGACATTTGCTTCTAATAATCGCTTCACCAAGTTTACGGACGGCTTGACTTTGCATTTCGCCAAGGTGGTAGCAACCGTTTTCGCACACTGGTAACTCACCAAACCGAGAACAATGTTCATCTCCACTCGTGACGCATATCATACAACTATTCTTATCTTATAGCAAAACTGTTAGTGGTACATTCAGACTGCGCGCAACTAGCGTACTACCACTCTGCCCTGCGTACACCGCCTGCCTGCTCGTCACTTATCCACAGATTTCCAAATTCTTTGACTTGGATATATAAACGTGTTAGGTTTAGGAGGAAAAGCCATCCAAAAAGAGAGACAGGGGAACATGGCGGACATTCCGGAAAAACAAATCAAACGTTTGCGTGCACTGATCCAAGAGGCTGAGACTAGCCTCGCTGCAGCTAATGAGCTCTTAGTAAGCATGGTCGGTGATGATGAAAAAGTCACCTCGCTGAAACGGGATGAAAACCTCGGTAAAATTATCGAAGGCGTGTTTGACGGCCAAAACATGGTCGGCAGCGACGCTAAAACATACCCTGTTCCAGCTAACTACGCTTCAAAATCTAAACTTGTGCAAGGCGACATCCTGAAACTTACTATCGCTGACGACGGCACGTTCCTGTATAAGCAAATCGGCCCGATTCCCAGGAAGCAAGTTGTCGGTACCCTCAAACTCGAGAACGGCCACTACTTTATCCAGGTTGGCGAAAAGAATTACCGCGTACTGCTCGCTAGTGTAACCTACTTCAAGGCTAAGCCGGGTGATCAGGTCAGCGCGGATGTTCCTGAAGAAGACGGTAGCGCTGAGTGGGCAGCGCTTGAAGCTGCCCTGTAGATATATAAAGGATACGTATGAGATCGTGGTTGGGCTTCTTAGGAGTACTCGTGTTACTTGCCATCATCTGCGGTGTATTCGCGTTTCTTGTACCATTCGAATCCGACACAGCATCTACGGGTAGTTTTTGTCCCGGTAGCAGCAACCTTATGCCCAACGATACTTCATATCCCCATTGTTCATCGCCGAATGAAGCGGATTACCACCTGATCAAAGGGCAAATGCAGCAGTACTTGGATAGCAAGAAGTGTATTGATGCACATTCACTCTCGTGCTCTAGCTCGACAGTAAAGCTGTTCCTCTAGGCAAAAATCGGCCTCGCCAAACCTAGTAGTATTTTGCGCGGCTTTGTTTGTTTGTTTTTGTTGGCACAGACAGACGTTCGAAAAAAGACCGCATGTAGTGCTGCAATAAGTAGCAGCATGAAATCACAACAACAATCTCAAAAGCATCAGGACTATAATGAAGTGGCAATGGGGCAGGCGTTATACCGTAAATACCGGTCAAAATCGCTTGACGAGATTGTAGGGCAGGAGCACATCACTGAGACGCTCCGCCGTGCAATTGCGTCGGGCAAAATCAGTCACGCCTATCTGTTTACTGGCCCGCGCGGTGTCGGCAAAACCAGTATCGCTCGCATTTTGGCCCACGAACTCAACGGCGTCGAGTATACCGGAGAAGACAACCACTTAGACATTATTGAGATCGACGCAGCCAGCAACGGCGGTGTGGAAGAAGTGCGCGACCTGCGAGACAAGGTATACATTACCCCAACCAGCGGCAAATATAAGGTGTATATCATCGACGAAGTCCATATGATGACTACCAGCGCGTTCAATGCGCTACTAAAAACCCTGGAAGAGCCACCTGCCCACGTCGTCTTTATTCTCGCCACCACCGAAGCACACAAGTTGCCGGCCACGATTATTAGCCGTACCCAGCGCTTTACGTTTAAGCCGATCGCTCGAGAAAAAATGGTGTCCCATCTCAAAGACATCGCGAAGGAAGAAAAGATCGATATCAGCAATGACGCCCTGAACCTAATCGCCGAACACAGCGACGGATCGTTCCGAGACAGCATCAGCATGCTCG
Source organism: Candidatus Saccharimonadales bacterium (assembly GCA_025450135.1). Taxonomy (GTDB): domain Bacteria; phylum Patescibacteriota; class Saccharimonadia; order Saccharimonadales; family UBA4665; genus JANWHZ01. The sequence goes on along the minus strand of JANWHZ010000038.1, from coordinate 838 downwards.
ACCAAGCCGGCAGCGGTGGCGAGAAAATAGAACTCGAAACCGTCGAAAAACTGCTCGGCATCCCTACCAATGCGGTGACCGGCCAGATCATCAGCTGCCTGCAGCAAGCTGACACCGCTGGCTTGGCGACAGTGTTAGCAACACTACGATCTAATGGATATCAAGCGAGAGCAATTGCCAAACAACTTGGCCAAGCCTTACGCAGTCAGCTGCTTGCAGGCACTCCACCACTTGAGCCGGCTGTCACATTGTCTCTACTCGCTAAACTTATCGAGGTACCAGTTTCGCATAATCCTGACCAGAAGCTTGAAATAGTGCTGCTAGAAGCATGCCTCGCCAGTACTGTAATACACGCAGCACCCGCACCGGTAGTACTACAACCTGTAGTCCTACCACCACCCGTAGTGGCCATAGAGCAACCGGCCCCCGCCAAACCACCCGCTGCTACTACCCAATCACGTTCGAAACCGGCAGTACTAGAAGAACCGCCAGACGAGTCAGAATCCAGCGACAATTTCATGGTCGACACACAAGTTTGGCAATCGCTGCTTGAATCACTTAAGAAGCAGTACAACACCCTTTACGGCATTATCCGCATGGCTCGCCCGGAGTTTGAGCCAGGAGAAGTAACGCTAACCTTCGGCTATGCCTTCCACCAGAAGCGGGCAAATGATCCTAAAAACAAGAAGATTATTACCGCGACACTCGAGGAAATTACTGGTCAAAAAGTCAGCATCACCTGCAAGTACGACAAAGACGCCACGCCGCTCGTCACATCCCATCCTGAAACCACAATCCCAACGCCTCCGCCGCCCGGTTCGATCAGCGCTATCTTTGG
>JANWHZ010000037.1 GCA_025450135.1 Candidatus Saccharimonadales bacterium | reverse complement strand
TAAATAGTATGGATGCTGTGTTTTCCGGTGGCGGCGGCCAACCTGCGCCGGTCGGTGCAGACTCTGATAGTGATAGCGACGGTATCTTATAACTCGTTGTCTATACCACAAGGAATATGTCTTGCCAGCCTTGACCTAAAACGCTTATGCTTTCTGTAAAGATTCTTACAAATGAGAGAGAACGACCCGATCCACGTTAGACAAAAAGCAATAAGTATTGGCTGTATTACGCCGCCCGGCATATGCTGGGTAACCACCTCCTCAAGCTCCTGCTCATACCGGCAGGAGCTTTTTATATATGTCGCTTGTGGAGGTCTCTATGACAAGTGCTGAAAAGCTGGCAGTGCCGTTTGATCACCACACGGGTATTCCGTTGCCGCTCGTATACGATCCAATAATTCTTGCAAGTCGACCTGTGCCAGAGACTGAACGATTCAGCGATTTACACCATGTTTTTTATCCAAGGGCGTTGCTTATGGCTGGTGATATTGGCGACCAAGCATTGCGTGGCTGTCGTGTACAGCTTGTGCCTCGGCCAGAACATAATCTATACCATACGGCGTACGATGTGCCACGTCTACCGAGAAGTGATTTTGAGAACTTTCGTACCATTGTATTTAGTGCTGCGGGCTATATGCCAGGCCGGGCAGTTTTCTTTGACCGAGAAGGGAGGCCGAAGCTTGTACCGCTTACTCCAGACGAGCGTGCTCGACTATGGGGAGGCCATGCAGCACATATTGAAACTCCTGACCGCGTACGGCGCTACCTAATACATTACGCAGTCCAATATGGGCTGGATATATCGCCATCTCTTATGGATGAGTTTCTGCACGCAAAGCTTCAAAACCGGCGGATGTCCCTCGGCCGTGAACTTATCCGTCTGGCCAGCGAAGAAGCGGCTCGTCCATTGGCACGACAATATTTTGACGCGCGTAGGAAGCGACGTTTACCGAGGGACCAGCCGCAACAAGTCGGGCAATATATTAGCCGCCTGCTCTTAAACGAACAATACGGGAAAGTTGACCAACAGGCGCTCGGTTGGCTGGGTGATGCTTTGCGTGCGGCTTAATACGACGTGTATCGTGGTACGCTCTCTATGCTAGGAGGCCATGCCATCTGGGTTGCTTTCTATCGCTAGTAACGGTAGTGCTCCGGCTTGAACGGTCCACTAGTGGAGATACCCAAATACTCGGCCTGATCTTTACTGAGGTGGCTCATGTGGCCACCGAGCGCTTCGACGTGCAGCCGAGCTACTTTCTCATCCAATTCCTTCGGTAGCCGATAGACACCGACCTCATATGGCTTTGTCCATAGCTCCAGTTGGGCGAGGACTTGATTTGAGAAGCTGTTGCTCATAACAAACGATGGGTGGCCAGTGGCACACCCTAAATTAACAAGTCGCCCTTCAGCCAATAAAATGATGCGGTGGCCGTCCGTGAATGTGTACAAGTCAACCAATGGCTTAACCTCGGTTTTTTTGATACCCGGTAAGTGGTTTAATTTGTCGACCTGTATTTCAACGTCGAAGTGGCCAATGTTGCAGACGATTGCTGTGTCCGGCATCTTTTTCATATGTTCAATTGTGATAATATCCTTGCAGCCAGTAGTCGTTACAAAGATGTTGCCACGTGAGGCAGCCTCTTCCATTGTGACGATGTCGAACCCCTCCATCATAGCCTGTAAGGCGCAGATGGGATCAACCTCGGTCACAAGGACGCGGCAGCCATAACTTGCTAATGACTGTGCGCAACCCTTACCAACGTCGCCGTATCCTGCGACCACAGCAATTTTGCCGGCGATCATTACGTCAGTTGCTCGTTTGATGCCGTCAACTAGTGACTCACGGCAACCATACTTATTGTCGAACTTGCTCTTGGTGACGGAGTCGTTAACGTTTATAGCAGGGATACGTAGCATGCCTTTTTCCATCATTTGGTACAGATGGTGAACGCCTGTCGTAGTTTCTTCGCTGACGCCTTTGATTTCGCCAAGCATCTCAGGATGCTTCTCGTGTACCCAGTGTGTCAGGTCGCCACCATCATCTAGTAGAAGGTTTGGCCCCTGGCCATCTTTAAACTTGAGTGTCTGTTCAGTGCACCACCAATATTCTTCCTGCGTTTCACCCTTCCAGGCAAACACAGGGATGCCAGTTTTGGCGATTGCTGCCGCGGCGTGATCTTGTGTGCTAAAGATATTGCACGATGCCCAGCGTACCTCTGCGCCCAGATCCACTAGTGTTTCTATCAGGACGGCGGTCTGGATAGTCATATGCAGCGATCCAGCGATGCGTGCGCCTTTCAGTGGTTTCTTTCCCTTATGTTCTGCACGTATAGCCATTAGCCCAGGCATCTCTTTTTCAGCCAGTGTAATCTCGTTGCGGCCCCACGTAGCTAGCGTGCTGTCGGCTACTTTATAATCGGACATATTCCTCCTTCTGTGGCAGCGCCTCGCCAAATGTATGCTGATATCTTTGCATAACTTCTTCCAATGTGAAACGATGGTTTTTTGTGCCTCGACACTCGACTGCGTAGGCCGCGACAGTGGCGCCAAATTGCGCACACACCTTTGGTGGCCAATCGCGTACATAGCCGTATAAAAAGCCGCCGCGGAATGCGTCGCCAGCTCCGGTTGGGTCCACTTCTTGCTTAGGCATAGTAATACCAATCTGTATCGGTTCAGTGCAGTCGGTACCCTCAACCATCGAACCATTCTTGCCAAGTGTGGTTATGACCAGTGGGACCTGTTGTTTGATTACTGTTGGGTCCAGGTCGATTCGCTTCGACAGTATGGACAGTTCATACTCGTTGAGCATCAGGACGGCAGCATGTTCAATGCCTGCTTGCATACCAGTGATGGACATTGTAGTTACCTGAGGGCCAGGGTCAAAACAGAAGGGCAGTGCTAGTTCGATGCATTCGTTGATCTGTCGCTCCATGCCCACCGGATCGTGAGGTGAAATAATAATAAGTGATGAGGTGTTTTTCCATGGCGCGAGCGTCAGCGGTTCGCTATCCAGCATGGCACCTGGGAAAAATCCACCGATTTGTGCCTGATTTGCATCAGTGATTGCAGTAAAAGTGGCTGTCGGCAAGTGGCTAATATGGAGGTGACTTGTCACTACTCCTAACGCGGCAAGTTCTCGCATTTCGTCTTGGGCGTCTTTGCCGATTGAGCCGAGTAAAATTGGGCTGTCTCCGAGCAGCGCAAGCGAGTATACAATATTAGTTGCTACGCCACCGAACGCGGTAGTCATGGCGTCGACGATTGGCAAAACTGCCAACGTCTCAAGCTTGTCAGTAGAAATTAATTCAGAATACTTGCCATGAAAACTCATAAGACGGTCGAATGCTATCGATCCTGACACCACCACCGTCTTCGGCTTGCTCATCACTTGAGCGTAGCACCATGCCCCAGGTGCGACAAGAACGAGCTTGCTTAACAGAGGTAAATACAGTATAATTGAGTTGTTATTAACTCGGCTTGTGACCTAATTGTGTGCGCAGGCTTTAACCAAGGGAGGAACCTCGTGAATCAATACGAAGTTGCAGTCTTGTATCACCCTGACCTAGAAGTTGATCTAGGAAAGGGATCAGCGCGTGTGGAGAAAATCTTCACCGAAAATGGCGGTAAAATCGTAAATGCCGACAATTGGGGCAAGCGCAAGTTGGCGTACCCAATTAAGAAGCAGGACTATGCAGTTTATGTCTTCTATACCGTTGACATACCTGCTGGCAACGTTCAGAAGGTCGAAAGTACACTCAACATCACCGATGAGGTATTGCGTTTTTTGATCACACGTCCTGATCTGAAGGCTATCGCTAAAGCTGAAGCAGCCAAGGCAGAGAAGGCCCGTAAGGCAGCAGAACGTGGCGAGAACACTGATAACGACAGCGACAGCGAATCAGAAGGGTAGTTGACGATTTCTGCCCAAACGGCGTAGGGTAAAAAGTACACGTAATCTAAGACATATGTCTTGCAAGAAGGAGGGTTTGCCACATGGCACGTAGCTTAAACCAAGTTTTCTTATTGGGGAACCTAACTCGTGATCCGGAAGTCCGGCAAACACCGAATGGGCAGTCTGTTTGTAACTTTGGTATGGCGCTGAACAGATCATTTAAACGAGGGGATACCTGGGAAGAGGCAACTGACTTTGTGAACTGTGTTGCATGGGGCCCGCTTGGCGAAAGAGTTGCTCAGTATCTGACTAAGGGTCGCCGCGTGCTTGTACAGGGATCGCTTCGCAGCAGTAGCTGGGAGCAAGACGGCCAGAAGCGTAGCAAGCTTGAAGTTTGGGCCAATGACGTCACCTTCCTTGATGGCCGCGGGGCCAACGATGAGGGTGCTACTCAGGCTTCAGCTGCCAAGCCGGCTTCTAAGAAAACCACTGACGACGTAGTCATCGAAGACATAGGTGACGAACCAATCAACTTAGACGATATACCTTTCTAGCTAAATAGATAATCTCGGAGAATAATTATGGCTAAAATTTTTAAAACGCGCACAGACGTTGCATATTTTGACTACAAAGACTTTAAAACGCTGCAGCGCTACGTAAACACGTACGGGCAGATCGAAGTTCGCAAGAAAACTGGGCTCACCGAAAGCCAACAGCGTCAACTGGCTCGCGCTATCAAGCGCGCTCGTCATATCGCACTATTGCCGTTTGTCACGACTAATTAGTCGCTCGTACAATAGAAGTATGCCGAATGTTTCGACATTTACATTAGCTAAGCAGCTTGACGCGGACATTACTCGTATTGTTGCAAGCGCCCGTTCGACGGGCGCACTCGACAGTCAAGTGCAACAACAGCTAAAGCTGCTGAAAATAGATATGACTGGCATGCGCCTGGATATTAGGGACTACGAGTCGGCCGAGACAAAGGCTGAGCAACTGCGGTTTGGCAAGACTGCCACAGAACGACTCAGGAGTGTACAGCAGGGCATACTACTGGCCAGCCAGTACGCTATATTTAGCGCTATAGAAGTAGCTCAGCTCTCTGCGCAGATCGCACAGTTGCAGGAATTATTACAGTAAGGAGTAAATAATGGCATTAAGTATCACTGACCTGAAAAAAGGCACCATCTTCCAGCTTGATGGCGTACCTTATCGAGTCGTGGAATATGGCCAAAAAGTGATGGGCCGTGGCGGCTCGATCGTGAATGTCCGTATTAAAAGTTTGATCGATGGTAAGGTGCTCGAGAAGACATTCAAGGGCAATGAACAAATTGACAGTGCCGACGTTACCAATCAAGCGGTGCAGTATCTTTATAACGACGGGCGCACCTACTTCTTTATGAATGAAAGCACGTTTGAACAGTTTGAGGTGCCCGCTGACCTAGTTGGTGAAAACTCAGGCCTTATGAAAGAGGGAGACAATGTTACGCTAGTCTTGTTTGAAGGTAACCCTATTCAAGTCGAGCTGCCCAAGAACGTGGCGCTTAAAGTAACGTATGCTGAAGTTATTGTTAAAGGCGACACTTCAACAGCGGTGACGAAAGACGCCGAGCTTGAGACCGGCATTACGATCCGCGTACCCGCATTTATTAAGACGGGCGACCTGATCTCAGTAGACACGACGAACTTTACATACCGCGAACGCGTGAAGGAATGAGAGGATGCAAGACCTTCGCTCGCTAATCATCGTTCATTTAGTTGAGAAACGAGCTGAAGGTACAATTTTTGCGCGTACACGTGCCGATTGGCCACTGCATGTAACATTGGTGCCGTGGTTCTCTGTTGCAGATGACCAACGTGACGCGTTATTATCACAACTCAACCACTATGCGACAAAGAAAACGCCATTCTCTGTGCATATCGGTAAAGAAGAACTATTCGGAGTAGGTATGGATATCCCCGTAAACTTGATTGCCGAGCAAGTTCCTGTGGCTAGTCTGCACGAAGAGCTCATGGCTATAGTTGGACGATACGGCAAGCAGTTTCGTCAGAACGCAGGTCAATTTCTAAGTGTTCAACAAAACTACCGTGCTCATATTACACACCATCAAGCCACTGATGGCGCACATCGCCGTTATGCGGGCGATGAAGAGCTCTTCGAGAGCATCACTGTGGGGCGGCTGCTTGATAACCACGGCGTCCAGGTGTGCGAGATAATTGACAACATAGAGCTCAAAGGACAGGGTGATGAAGCGGCGGCTTGACCAGATATTAGTTGTGCGCGGACTGGTGTCGACCCGTAGCCAAGCAGAGAACTATATCAAGCTTGGTGATGTGAAAGTAAATGATGCAGTAGTTACCAAGCCTGGCTACTTGGTCAGTGATGAACACAAGATTGAGCTGACGACAAAAGAGCAATATGTCAGTAGAGCAGCGCTAAAGCTAGCATCCGTTGCCGAAGTATTACATTTGGATTTTCAAGGCAGGACTATGCTAGATATTGGCAGCTCAACGGGTGGGTTTACTGAGTATGCGTTGCGACATGGTGCTAAAAAAGTTATTGCAATCGAAGTTGGCACCAATCAACTCCATCGCTCATTGCGTACTGATCCGCGAATTGAACTGCATGAGAAAACTGACATTAGAGATTTTGGAACCAACGAGCTGATTGATTTGGCTGTCGCTGACGTTTCCTTCGTCTCTCTGCGCGAAATTCTGCCAAGCGTAATTAGACTGATAACTGCCGATGCGGTAATTGTCGCCATGGTCAAACCGCAATTTGAAGCGGCGGCAAGTAATGTGAAACATAAGGGTGTAGTCAAGAATGATCGGTTGCGTCGCGATATTTTGAAGGACTTTGAAGCGTGGGCGAAAGACAGGTTCGTAATTATCGACAAGGCCGATTCGCTTGTCGCTGGTGCGAAAGGTAACCAAGAGCGTTTCTACTTGCTGCGAAAATTACCGGTCAGAAATTCTTAAGTTTTATGCGCCCGACTTGTAAAATAGCAGTATGTATTTTGCAAACCGGGTACAATCAGGAAGGATGTTGGCCAATCAGCTGGTTGGGAAGTACCGCTATGAGAACTGCGCGGTTGTTGCTCTTGACGATGGTGGAGTGGTTGTAGGTGCGCAGATTGCAGCGTCGCTGCATTGCGTGCTGTCGCTGCTGCTTAATGAGCCGATTATGCTGCCACGAGAGCTCGAAGCTATAGCTGGTATTACTCAGGATGGGTCGGTGACCTTTAATAGTACATATTCGCCCGGTGAACTGGATGAGCTGATCGGTGAGTACTATCAATATATTGAGCAAGAAAAACTGACGCGGCTACATGACCTACATGATATGATCGGCCGCGGTAACACTGTCGACAAGAGGCTGCTTGCTGGCCGCAATATCATCTTAGTTTCCGACGGTTTAGGAAGCGGTTTTGCGATTGACCTTGCTGCCGCATTCCTCAAGCCTGTTCCTACCGAGAAATTGATTGTTGCTACGCCGCTCGCAAGTGTACAAGCTGTCGATCGCCTGCATGTTCTGGCTGATGAACTTTATGTATTAAGCGTGGTTGAAAACTTTATGGGTAGCGACCACTACTACGACCAGCACGATATACCACCCCACGATAAGATCGTTGAGATTATCGAGCGTATTACGTTGAACTGGAAGTAGGGCCACGCTTGGTGCGCGTCAAATACGTCTGAAGCTGCTCCACTGAGACGAGAACTAGGTTTGGCCCCTTTTTACGTATTAACCCTTTACGTACTAAATATAGTAGCTCGCGTGTGGCAGTCTCACGGGATGCATTGATCGAACTAGCTATGTCTTGGTGGCGGAGCGGTGCCTCGATCAATACGCCATCGGGGGTGTCGGTACCCAAGCGCTGGGCCATAGTCAATAGAAATGAGATAACTCGTTCACGGACAGAACGGTATTCCAAGTTGATAATCCGTTCACTATGCAGTCGATACATCTCGATCGTCATATCCATTAACGGAGCTAAGACAGCAGGATTTTGGCGCAAGAATGTTACAAAAGACTCGCGGCTAACGCGCAATGTAGTAGTAGGAATTAGTGCGCTATAGTTCACTTGGCGTTCCTGACCGGTTATTGCCCAAATGAGTGGGAATACCTCGTGTTCTTTACGAATGATCAGTAAATTTTCCTCGCCGTAGCGGGTGAAATCGTACGCCTTGACCAGACCCTCCAATATGTAGAAGATGCCAGGTGGCTCTCCGTCGGCCCGGACAATGGAGTCATCTTTCCGATAACTGGCTTTAAGTCCGTTCTTCTGAAAAAAGTCAACCAGTTGAGCTGTTTGGCGCATAGTGCCTAACATGTCTGAATTATATGTCAATTAACAGGGTTAGGAAAATACATCTCAGATAGTGTTCAGATACGCGCAGCTGTCATCGTGCATTTATTTTTTGACATTGAATCTAAACTCGACAATGTCGTTAGGCTTCATAACGTAGTCTTTCCCAACAGTGATGACTTTACCGGCAGCCTTCACAGCGGCTTCGGATCCAGCATCAACCAATTCTTGATAGTCAATGACTTGGGCGGCAATAAAGCCACGTTCGAAATCGGTGTGGATTACACCGGCTGCCTGGGGCGCGGTGGTGCCTTTTGCAATTGTCCAAGCACGAACTTCCTTTGGTCCAGCAGTCAAGTAGCTTTGTAGACCCAAAATATCGTAAGCAGCATGTATTAGCTGCACTAGGCCAGATTCCTGCACGCCGTAGCTTTCCAGCAATTCGCGAGCGTCAGCTTCGTCTAGACCTTCGAGCTCACTCTCAAGCTTGGCGCAAATAAACACAGCGTGGTTAGGAGCCACTAGCGTACGTAACTCTTCCTGCCTTACTGTGTCGTTCAGCGTTACCTCATCAGTATTGAAGACGTAAATAATAGGCTTAAGAGTCAATAATTGCAACTCATTGCGTAAGTTTTTACTGGGTTCATGCCAGCGTTCATCGGCAAACAACGGTGTGCCAGCGTCTAATGTTGTTTTAGCGGCCTGCAGCTCGCTAACTAAAGATTGTAGTTTCGGGTTTGCCTTAGCCTCTTTCTCAAGTTTAGGCAGCCGACGTTCAACGGTCTGCAGATCTGCTAGTACTAGCTCTGTATTAACCACACCGATGTCTTTTGTTGGATCTCGCTGGTTGTCGACATGGATGACATTGTCGTCATGGAAGACACGCACAACTTGCGCAATTGCGTCGGTCGAACGGATATGCGCCAGAAACTGATTGCCCAAACCTTCACCCGTCGATGCCCCGGCGACTAATCCGGCAATATCAACGAAGGTAATGGTGGCCGGCACAATCTTTTCACTGTGGTACATATCAGCTAGTTTCTGCAGACGTGGGTCGGGAACCGCTACGATCCCCGTATTTGGCTCGATTGTCGCAAACGGATAGTTAGCTGCTAATACATTATTGCC
>JANWHZ010000036.1 GCA_025450135.1 Candidatus Saccharimonadales bacterium | reverse complement strand
CCCAGGTGAAGGAAAAATATCAGTTGTACAGCCAGTTGTGCGAAAGCTAGCACAATGATTGCCGGAAGAACGAGTCCATGTGGAATGACTCCTGGTGAATTCGTATTGGCGAATACCAAGCTAAAAGCAGCAACGGTCAGTATAAGCGCAAGCAACAGCCCAACGCTATATGAAACCACTCTACGGTTCATGCTCATAGTGATACTCCCATAAGGTACACAATCGAAAAGATGAAAATCCAGACAATATCGAGGAAGTGCCAGAACATGCTAAACAATGTAACTTTCCTGATCATACTTTCGCTCAGACCCCGCTTGGCCAAGAAGATAAGCAAGATGACCAGCCAAAGCAACCCAACGGTAATGTGCAGCCCGTGCGTGCCGACCAGACTAAAATACGAACTTAAGAACGCGCTTCGCGAGGGTCCATTGCCATCAGAGATCAGGTGGCTGAATTCTGTCAACTCAAGGGTTAAGAAGCTAAGTCCCAGTACGCCGGTGGTGTATAGCAGCACCTGAGCAGTTTTGAGACGCCCTTTATTTGCCGAATATACAGCAAGCCCGGCAGTGTAGCTGCTTATAAGCAGTATAAACGTTTCAGCTAATACGAGCGGCAGCTGGTAGATATCTTTCTCGGTAGGGCCACTAAACGAATTGCTACGCAGCACAGCGAAGGCAGCGAACAACCCAGCAAACATCAGCAGGTCGGTCATCAGATAGACCCAGAACAGGAAGTAGGTCTTCCTCGCTTTTTCTTCGGCGCGATGTACTTCTACGAGTGTTGCCGTCATGCTGCTTCCCTGGCCTTTTCTAATTCTCGGACTTTACTGGCTGGGAGCACATACTCTGTATCTTCATCAAAGGTTCGAATGATGACGCACAGCAGTGCTGCTACTAGCGCTATGGCGGCAATCAGGAACATATGCCAGACCATGGCAAAGCCAAAGACAAATGCGGCCGCAGCGATATATATGCCGAATGGCGTGTTTTTGGGCACTTCAATGTCTTCGTAGTGCTTTTTAGCCGTCTGACCTGACTGTTTCATTTCCCAAAACGCGTCGCGGCTATGCACTTCGGGTATGCTGGTAAAGTTATAGAACGGTACTGGTGACGGCGTGGACCATTCAAGGGTGCGGCCGTCCCATGGGTCGCCAGTGGCGTCTCTGTATTGTCGCCGCTGCACGATACTGACAACGATCTGTAGAATTTGTGTCAGGGCTCCAGTGCACAGCACGAGGAAGCCTACCACGGAGACCATGAAGAGCGGCTGCCAGCTAGGATTTGTGTAGTGATCAAGTCGCCTGGTGGCGCCCATAAACCCGAGGATGTAGAGCGGTAAGAATGCAAGGAAGAAACCCGTCAGCCACAACGCTACTGCGTACTTGCCAAGCGTTTCATTCAGCTTAAAACCGGTAAACTTCGGGAACCAATAGGTGATCGCAGCAAAGATACCGAACAACGCACCACCCACGATTTGGGTATGGAAGTGTGCGACCAAAAAGAGCGAGTTATGGACCTGATAGTCAGCGGCCGGGAATGCTAGAAGCATGCCTGCCAGCCCACCGAATGTAAATGTACTGACAAATGCTAGGAACCAGAACATGGGCGATGCCAATTTTATGCGGCCGCGGAACATGGTCAGCAGCCAGCTCGCAAATAGCAGCGCAGTTGGTAGGACAATAAATTCTGTCGAAATGCCGAAAGCAGCGTTTACGTCCGCACCAGCTCCCATGGTGAAGAAATGGTGCAGCCAGACGAGCATCGCGATGGCGGTTACGCCAAGCAACCCAATTACGTTGGAGACGTACAGTGCGGTTCGTTTACGGCTGAAGGTCGCAACGATTTCTGAATAAACCCCGTAAGAAGGAAGTATCAAGACGTAAACTTCGGGGTGCCCCCACATCCAAATGAGGTTGATGTACATCATAGGATTGCCGCCACCGGTCGTGGTAAAGAAGTGTGTACCAAGATAACGGTCGAGCGTCAGCATCGCGATGGTGATAGCGAGAATCGGGAAGATGGTTATGATAATGACGCTGCTGCATAACGTAGCCCAGGTGAACGCCGGCATACGAAGGAGGGTCATGCCTGGGGCGCGCATCTTAATAATCGTTGCGAGGAAATTGATGCCGGTAAAGAGTGATCCAAGGCCGGAAACTTGCAAACTCCAGATCCAATAGTCAACGCCGGTGCCAGGACTATATTGCAGCTCAGAAAGCGGTGTCTGGGCCAGCCAGCCGACGGCTGCAAACTCGCCGCCAAATACAAAGAACATATTGATCAGGATTGCTCCACCGACATATAGCCAGAAGCCTAGCGTATTTAAGAGCGGACTTGCTAAGTCGCGCGCACCAATCTGTAAGGGTACGATCAGGTTCATGAGACCTGCCAATAGGCCCATGGTTGCAAAGAACACCATGATGTCGCCGTGTGCGGTAAAGATCTGCTGGAAATGCGGGCCGGTTAGGTAGCCGTGCGATTCGCCCAGTGACAGCGACTGCTGTATCCAGATCATCATCGCGTCAAGGGCTCCGCGGAACAACATGAGCCCCGCGATTACGATGTACATAATCCCGATTCGCTTTGGGTCAGTTGATGTCAGCCATTCCTTCCACAGCCATTTCCAGCGTTTGAAATAGGTAAGCATGGCAATAACTGTCAATAGCATGCCGCTTAAGGCTACTGTACCGCCGATAGTAAACCATTCGTGCGGTAGGGCGCTCCAGTCCAGCTTACCTAGTACAAGCACGCGCAGACTATCTATCATAAGCTTCTTCCTCCAATTTGTAATGCCGACGGATCAGTACCAGGCGCCATGAACTGCATCACGATTTCCGTAAACAGGTTCGGGTCAGGCATCGAATAATACTCAAGAGAATTGTAGCCACTCGGCTCGGCCAGTTGTTTGTAGCTGGTGTAGTTAAGGACATTGCCGTTCTGGCGCATCAATGATTTCCAACTCGCATATTCACTGGCCGATACTGCCTTAACACTAAAGTCCATACCTGCAAAATCTGCTCCACTGAGCTCGGCTGGGCTGCCTTGGTATGTACCCGCCGTGTCGGCTTCAAGGTGCAGTTGCGTTACCATTCCTGGCATGGCAGCAATTTGGCCGCTGAGACGTGGCACCCAGAACCCATTCATGGGTGCGTCGGCGGTCAGTTGTAAGTTTACCGGTGTGCCGGCCGGGATTTCCAGCATATTTACTGATGCTATATGGTCATTCGGGTAGATGAACAACCATTTCCACTGGAGCGCTACAACTTGGATTGTCACTGGTGCATGGGTACCACTAATCGATTTGTAGGGGTCGACCATATGGGCGGTATTCCAAACGAGCACGGAAACAACCGAAATAGCCAGCAACGGCAAACCCCAGGCGAAGATAACGATCATCTTCCCGCCGCTCCAGTCTGGCGCATAGGCTTTGTGGTTGTCTTCTTTGTAGCGAAAGACAATCACAAAGAACGAGCCGATAACGATTGTCGCCACTATACCGGCGAACGCGATGGCGCCCCACAAAATCTTAGTCTGAATATTTGCGATGTAGCCGGCTGGTTGTAATAACTGCATGTTGCCGCGCGCAATAAGAATGGCAAACATGCCGGCAATACACACGTAGAGCGGCAGGAGGAGCTTAAATACAGGCACTTTGTTGGCTCTGACAAGCAGTTTATTGATCCAGTGGTTTAGCACTCGCTATGCTCCTGCCTCGTAGCGCCGAAGCTCCCAAATGACGGTCATGCTTACATAGTACGATACTGCCCTGCTATACTCAACAGCCGCTGTAGTGCGGTAGTATAGAAGTACTATGCAGGCCGCAAAAACGAGGGAGGCTCATACGGCTCGTCGTACGGTACGACAGTATGTGTCACTTACTAAACCTGGCGTACTCTTCGGCAATGTTATTACCGGTGTCGCCGGTTTCTGTCTTGCCAGCGCGTGGCTACGGCAGTTTGATGCAGGGCTATTCCTAGCCACCATCGGTGGTATGACGCTTATTATCGCCTCGGCCTGTGTGCTCAATAATGTGCTTGATCGTGATATAGATCGGATAATGGCGCGCACCAAGAAACGGGCAGTGGCGAGTGGCATGGTGCCACCCCGTCGGGCGGTGGTCTTTTCGATACTGCTGGGTGTGTTTGGTGTGGCGATGCTAAGCGCATGGACGAATTGGCTGGTTGTCGGTATTGGCGTGGCTGGTTTTATTGTGTATGTCTGGCTCTACGGCGCGCTGGCGAAACGGCAATCGATCCACGGTACACTCGTTGGCAGTATTTCAGGTGCAGCACCGATTCTAGCTGGCTACGTTGCCGCCAGTGGCCGGCTGGACATGGGGGCGCTGTTGGTTTTCCTGGCGCTGTTTTTCTGGCAATTTCCAGAATTCTTCTCGATCGCCGTGTACCGGCGAAACGAGTACAGCGCGGCTGGCGTGCCGGTCATTACGGTTAAGCGGAGTGTGGCGTACACGAAGCGCCGAATCTTCGTCTATGCTATCTTATTTCTATTATCAGCGCTCTTGCTCACTTCATTCCATTACACCGGCTACGTGTATGCCGTCTGTATGGCACTGATTGGTGGCTACTGGCTGATTATCGGGTTTGATGGATTCAGACAAGGTACCGATGACGACCGCTGGGCACGCCGCATGTTCCACGCCTCGATCAACGTATTAGTATTGTATTCTTTACTCATAGCTATTGGACCGCTATTGCCATAAACGCTATACTTGTCTATATGCTATTACTTACACACATCATTATTGCGCTCGCGAGTATTGCTACTACTACCTATTTGGCATTTGCACCTTCACGGGGTAAATTTTATGCCAGCTATGCGCTCATTGGCCTAACGCTGATCACTGGTACTATCTTGGTAATCACCTTGCACGCCCCGATGCTTAAAACCTGCCTGAGCGGGCTTGCTTACTTAGCTGTCGCTCTTTCAGGTGTTGTCGTTGGCTACCGCCGCTTCGCACACGCTAAGCAGCTTGATCAGTAGGCTCTAGTGGTAAGTTGACAATGGCTTTTGTGCCCCTGCCGGCTGCACTTTTGAGTGTGATCGATCCCTGGTGGAGATCGGCAATGTGCTTAGCTATCGCTAAACCGAGGCCAAAGCCATTATTACTCGTGCGTGCTTTATCTGCGCGGTAAAAACGATCAAAAACGTGTCCGAGCGCTTCAGACTCGATACCGATGCCTTGGTCGGCGACCGTTACGGTTACCGTATGGTCATGCATGGTGCCCAAAATGGTTATTGTAGATTGAGCGGGGCTGTATTTCACGGCATTATCAAGCAGGATAATGAACAACTGCTCTAAGCTGTCCTTGTCTCCTGTGAGCGTCATAGACGTATCAATGGTATTGTCGACGGCTATGTGTTTGGCAGTGGATTGCCGTTTCGTTTGCTCGACGGCGTGGGCGATCACATCTTTGAGATCAATGGTTGCCAATGTCGCAGCTGCGACGTCCGAATCAAGCTTGCTCAGGCGCAGCAAGCTGTTGAGCAGCCGCTCCAGTTTATCTGCCTCTTCGAGGTTGCTTTGGAGCGCGTCACGTAATGCTTCCTTGCCAACCGTGGTATCCATAAGGGCTACTTCAGTGCCCATTTTGAGAGCAGTCACTGGTGTTCGGAGCTCGTGGCTGGCGTCAGCCACGAATTGCTTCTGCTGCTCGTTTGCAGCAGCAATCGGCTTTAGAGTACGACGCGCTAACCAGTAGCTGCCAAAACCCGCGCCGATGAGTACTGCCACATTCGCATATAGTAGATTCGTTAAGATATGCTGCGAGCCTTCAGACACGTCATTATTCCGTAGAAAGAACGGATCATTTGTGAACACCGGATACGTCTGGTAGATACGGGCAGTTTGGCTGTGCAGTCGTGCTGCCAGTTCACCTTGGGCGACATGATATACGACCGCACTGAATGTCAGGCTGATAGCCATAGCTATGGCTAGGTACCAAAATGTCAGCTTGATGGTGGCGGTATGATATACGTTGTTCATGCTTGTTCGCCCAGCTTGTAGCCAAAGCCTCGAAGCGTATGGATAAGTGGGGGCCGCTCCGGAAACGGCCGGTCTATTTTGTTTCGCAGGTAGCCAATGTACACTTCAACAGTGTTTGGCAAGACGAGGGCATCGCCATCCCAGACATGGGTAATGATCATATCCTTGGTCACTACTCTACCTTGGCTATGGAGCAGATATTCGAGAAGCGAGAATTCTTTACTGGACAGCTTGATATCCTGTTCTCCGCGTTTGACTTTATAGGTGGCAGTGTCGACACTGAGGTCGCCAACCTTCATGGCTGTACCGACGTGGTGCGGAGGCCGGCGAAGTAGCGCCTTGACCCGAGCGGTGAGTTCATCAAATGAAAACGGTTTTACGAGGTAGTCATCGGCACCGCTGTTCAGCCCTTCAACTTTATCGCCAAGTGTGCCACGTGCGGTAAGCATTAGAATCGGGACACTACCACCTTCGGCGCGTACCCGCCGGCAGAGCTCGGTACCGTCCATGCTGCCAGGCAGCATGCGGTCAAGGATGACGAGGTCATAATCCGGGTCGACGGCGTGAGCGAGCCCACTGTCAGCGTCATATACGACATCCACAGCGTACCCCTTCAGCTCCAAGCCGCGTTTAATAGCTTGGGCGATTTTGACTTCGTCTTCCACAACGACAATTCTCATACTGATAATTATAGCTGCTTACTTGAGAGCAGGCTGTAATTGTTATACTGATTCTTTAGTTGTGCCAGGGTGCCGCCAGTTACGGAGCTGCAACCGGTCACGCGCGTGCACGCTTAGGGTGAATAGTAGTAACAGGACAAGGTAGAGGACGTACGAGCCGCGGTCAATGATGTTTGCGTTCAAGATATCAGCGGTTGATATATGGTGAAGCTGCTGTGAAAAAATCAAGAATGCCTCTCGGAATCCGACGGCGTCAGGTGTGAGTGACACAAAAAGTGAGAACCCGGCTGCGCCAGTGTAGCTAATGGCTTGGCTGATGCTGATGCTCGGGTTAACAGCATGCAGTTCAACATAAAAGTAACTTGCGTTGCACGTAATCTGCAGCAATACAGCAATTGCCAGTGCGATCAAAGTGCTACGACGAAAGGCAAACGCACTTGGTGCACCTTTCTCTCCCCGCTTACTGTCCCGCCGGATAAACCAACCAATTACGCATGTGCTGAAGCCGGCGACAACAAGTAGCCCGAGCGCTGTTTGCCACCAAGGCCGTGTGCCGACTAGCAGAAACAGTGCGCAGAAGGTGGCGTAAAACGCGTAATACACTAATGTTGCGAGCATGTAATCACGGATACGCACTTTATGTCGGGTTTTTAAATACACGGCGCGAACTCCCGGGCCACTTTGCAGCGGGCCGAAAAAATTAATGATCGAGGAGTAGGCAGTCAACAGGATGTTCTCTTTCATGGCAATCGGTTTGCCGCAGAGCTGCAAGATGGCGTAATACGCCCAGGCCAACGCCACCGTTGCGGGGATATTAAGGAGGATTACGAGTACGATGACGCTTGGTGAAACGTGGGCGAGTTGCTCTATATATTGTGGGTTTGAGAAGAAGAAATGTGCGACCAACAGTACGGTGATAATCAATACGCCAACCGCTATCCAGCGGCGGTTCTTTTTGGCAAGAAGTATCTTCGCAAGCTGCTCTATCTGTTGCATGATGCCAGTGTAGCAGAGATTTTAGCGCTTGCGATCGTACAGCAACCGCTTATTCAGCTCGAGATCCTGTTCAATCAAGGTTCGGTTGGTGCGGATCAGGTCGGCAATAATATTTAAGGCTAATGCAACAAAGGCTGCCATGAGCAGCACCAGCCCGATAATCAGCGACTGTAAGTGGCCGCGTCCGCTGTGCTCAATCAGAGCAAAATAGAGGAATCGGGCAAACGGCAGGGCACCTGCTACTAATAGCACGAGACTGGCCGTACCGAATATCATGTGCGGCCGGTACATAATGTAGGCCCGAATGATGGCTGTTGCCGACTTACGTACGTGCTCCCAGTTGGAACGGAATAGCCGCGATTCACGGGTTTTTGGGTTGGTATCGATCTGGATGCTGGTAATCGCCAGCCGCTTATTGCCTGCTTGGATAATCGTTTCCATAGTATAACTGAAGGTTGTAATGAGATTTAGTTCCATAAGCGCCTGGCGCGAATAGGCGCGGAACCCACTCGGCGCATCAGGCAGGTCGGTACCGGCTGCAATATTCACCACCCGGCTACCAACTCGCTGGAGCGCCTTCTTCGTAGGTGAAAAATACTCGATCTTATGGGTCTGACGGTCAGCCACCACAATATCAGCTTTGCCTTGGACGATTGGCCTGACCAGATCCTTAATCCGTTCTTGCGGGTATTGGTTGTCCCCGTCGGTATTTACGAGTATATCCGCGCCTAGCTCAAGCGCTCGCTCTGCCCCGTGCCGGAAAGCGACGCCGAGACCCCGATTGCGGACGTGACGGATAATGTGTTTGACGCCGAGCGATCGGGCGACTTTTATGGTTTTGTCGGTCGAGCCATCGTCGATGATCAGGATCTCAATTTTATCAATGCCTGGTATTTTGCGCGGTATCGACCGTAAGACCTGCGGTAGCGTCTTCTCCTCATTCAAGCACGGAATCTGGATTATTAGTTTCATCACCTTCCCTTTGCCACCAGTATAGCCTAGATATATATTATCGTTGTTGTGTTCTTTGCAAACATATGTAATGAGTCTGAAAACTGGCTGTACTATCCAGGGACAGGATGTTGTACAATCATAAGCGATATAGCCGCTACGACAGCTAATATATGACGACACAATATCGATCACATCAAGCAGGCGATACCATTGTTGAGGTAATTATTGCCGTGTTGATTGTTTCTATGCTTTTAACCGGCGCGTTTATAGTTACGAACCGCAGCACCCAGGCAGTCCGCGATTCGCAGGAACATGCCGAAGCGTTGCAAGCATTACAGGGCCAGCTTGAGTTGGTTCGAGCGGCTGCTGCAGCTAAACAACTACCTGGTGCTTTGACGATTCCTTTTTGTCTGGATAGCAGCTTAGCCAGTTTTCCGGCAAACAGCGTCTCTTGCACGGGAGCGGGGGGCCCTCCCGGTTACCAGCTATCCATTGTGTGCTCGACCGCTGCTGGAACCGATGGCTGCCCTGCACCTTCAGGTAAGACGTCGACGTTTGATCTCGTGACAACATGGAGCTCGGTTAGCGGTGGTACCGATAAGGTGTATCTATCATATAAAGTCGCGACGCCGTAACTCGTCTAAGACATGACGAACCTCTCGCTATTTCCATATTGCTGTGTTTCGGTGGACTTGCGCAGTCCACGTCATTTAGGGGTTCTCTCAGCTGATATAGGTAGGTTATACTAGAGGCTATTCTTATGCCACTGCGAGACATAGACGATATTCGTAACCGTATGCGCCCACCTGCTGGTCAGCCCCGTCGGCCGCAGCCGCACTTTGTCAATGATGTTAGATCGCAGCCGCGACGCGTATACCCTGGCGTCGGTGTCAGCTTGCCCGCAGGCGGACCACGTTCGGCATCGCCGAGGCCAATTGAGAATCGCCCTAGACAGCCTATGACACGACCTACCCCCACTATGCGACACCTACAGTCACCTTCACCGGTCGCTGCGAGTGCTGCAGCACCTGCTGCATCAATTGCCGCTCCGGTACCGTTGCCGGTTAAAGCTAAGCGTCGCCGTCGGATCATTACGCGCAAGCGGATAGTCTTACTCATTCTTGCCCTGATATTAGCTGGTGGATTTTGGTTCGGCTACAAAGCGATCTACAACCTACAAAAAGTCTTCCATGGTAGTTTGTTTAGTATCCTGACGACGACCAAGCTTCGCGGTGAGGACACTGGGCGCGTTAATATTCTGCTGGCTGGCAACTCGGCCGACGATCCGGGGCACGACGGCGCTAACTT
>JANWHZ010000035.1 GCA_025450135.1 Candidatus Saccharimonadales bacterium | reverse complement strand
GAAATCACCGACTAGCCTAATACTGTGGGGGCCACCAGGGTCAGGCAAAACGACGCTAGCACGCATCATCGCAAGAGAAACTGAGGCAGAGTTCATTGAGTTAAGTGCCGTCACCGCTGGCAAGGCTGATGTCCTGAAGGTCATCGAGCGCGCCGAACAGAACCATAGACTTGGAATGCGTACAATATTATTTGTTGACGAAATCCACCGATTCAACAAAGCACAGCAAGACGCTTTCTTACCCTACGTTGAAGACGGCACGATTGTACTTATCGGGGCTACGACGGAAAACCCGAGCTTTGAAGTTATTAACCCGCTGCTCAGTAGGTCACGAGTACTGGTTTTGGAACCACTTAGCAAAGCGGAAATTATTCAGATTATCCGGCGAGCCGTAAAAGCTGAGAGACTGACCGCCAAGCAACTACCAGCTAAAAGTATTGACCTCTTAGCTGAACTGTCTGGTGGCGATGCGCGAGTAGCATTGGGCAACGTAGAGCTGGCAATAAAGCTTGCCGGCAAAGAAACGATCACTCCTAAGATCGTTGAAACAGCGGCACAGGCCCGCGTCCCTGGGTATGATAAGAAAGGCGAGAATCACTACAATGTCGTCAGCGCATTTATCAAGAGTATGCGAGGTAGTCAACCAACAGCGGCGTTGTACTATCTTGCTCGCATGCTACAAGCCGGTGAAGATCCCAAATTCATCGCGCGCCGGATGGTTATTTTCGCAAGCGAAGATATCGGGCTAGCCGCGCCGGCGGCACTCAATCTGACCGTTTCAACTTTTCTGGCAGTTGAACGAATCGGCATGCCGGAGTGCCAATACAACCTATTCCACTGCGCTACAGTACTAGCTAAGGCACCTAAATCACGTCAGGTGGCTAACGCAATGAGTCAAGCACTTACGCTGGCGCACGATCATCCCGACTTGCCCGTGCCGTTGCATTTACGTAACGCACCGACCAGACTTATGAAAGAGCTTGGCTACAATAAAGGGTATGCATGGGAGGCCGGCTTCCAACCCGAGCCCGGTTTTATGCCGCCAGAGCTGGCCCACATGGATTTTTTCACAGACGATTAACAGTTGTCGGTGGTTTCATAGGGTATGCCATAACGCAAAAACAAGGAGGGCACCATGGCACACACCTTTCAGCTAACTAGCCCGGCATTTGCCGACGGCGACACTATCCCAGAGCGCTTTGCTTGCGAAGGAGATAATGTGAGCCCAGCGCTCGCTATCGCTGGCGTACCACAAGGAAGTCAAAGCCTCTCCCTCATAATGCATGACCCTGATGCGCTTCGTGGTGATTTTGTCCATTGGCTCGTCGGTAACATCCCAGTTAGTAACAAGCACCTTCTCGAAGGGAAAACACCAGACAGCGCCATACAGGGCACGAATGACTTCGGTCATGACCATTATGACGGACCTTGCCCACCGTCCGGCGTACACCATTATGTTTTTGACCTTTATGCGCTTGACGCTATGCTCGACTTAGAAGACGGTGCCCCGGAGGAGGATTTCCGGACGGCCTTTGCAGAACATGCTATTGCGAAAACAACGCTCATGGGACGCTTTGGCGCCAAAGCGCTTGCCTAAGTGGGGTTTAATTCCTATCACGCTCGTGCTTATAATAAGCACGTATGGCTAATTCTGTAATTACACTTCATGGCTTAACAAAACAATACACTGGAGCTCCTCGGCCTGCGCTTGACAGGCTGACACTGAGTGTCGACGCTGGTCAAATTTTGGGTTATCTTGGCCCTAATGGTGCCGGCAAGACAACCACCATTCGCCTGCTCCTTGGCCTCATCCGTCCAAGCAGTGGCCAAGTTTTCGTATTCGAAAAAGACGCATTAACTGATGCTGCACAACTACATCGTGATATCGCATATATTCCCGGCGAGACAAGCTTATGGCCCAACTTGACAGGAGCCGAGACATTACGGTTCTTAGCTAATATTCATGGCGGTAATGACCGTACATACGAAAAAGACTTGATCAAGCGGTTTGAGTTTAATCCAAACATGCGCGTGAGAACATATTCTAAAGGCAACCGTCAGAAGATTATCCTAATAGCCGCGCTCTCAACTCGTGCCAAGCTGCTTATTATGGACGAGCCGAGTAGCGGGCTCGACCCAGTTATGGCAAAAACATTCCGTGACGAAGTTCGGGCAGCACGCGGTAATGGACAGACCATTTTCTTAAGCTCACACATGCTCGAGGAGGTCGAGGAGCTCTGCGACTGCGTGGCGATCCTCAACAATGGCAAGCTAGTCGAACAGGGGACGCTCGACGAACTTCGTCACCTATCTGCCGTCACAGTAGAAGCCACATTCACTGGCAAGCCACCGGATGTGAGCCATCTGAAATCCCTCACAAACGTCGAAGTTCACGGGCAGTTCCTCCGCTGTAATGTCAACGGCTCAATCGATGAGCTGCTGGCAGTGATGGCCAAAGCAAAACCACGTAGCTTCTTAAGCCGTAAGCCCACACTCGAGGAACTATTTTTGTCACTTTACGAACATGATAGGAAGCAAGCAGCCTGATATGCTCGCGCGTAATACACCTCACTGGGCGCTATTTCGATTTAGCTTTAGCCAATTGCTTAAAATTGCACTCATCGTTGGGGTAGTAAGTGGCGGGCAGCTTATGCTACAGGGCCTCGCATATGAAAAAGGCTTTAACACGCATGCCAAGCGAGCAGCGTTTGCAGCCAGTTTGAGCAGTGCTACTGCGCTTGGCTTTATTTACGGCGACCCGCAAGACTTGCAGGATGGCACGGCGGGCTACATGGCATACCGCGTTGCAGGCTTTATGGGTGTCGTCACAGCTGTTTGGGCCCTAATGGCGGTCACCGGCATACTACGCGGAGCTGAAGAGGATGGACGGTATGAGGTCATACGCAGCGGTACGTTCACGGCCCGGCAGACAACGTTATACCAGACATTGGGTTTTGTCGGTGTGTGGTGGGCGGCCTTGCTGCTTAGCTTCGCATTAGCAATGCTCGGGGTACGAGCGGGCCACATTGACACTACAGTGACAACGATGCTGATACTTAATCTCACGATATTTTTACCAGGTTTACTTTTCGGCGGCTTTGGTGTGCTCTCAAGCCAGCTCGGTCTAACACGCGGCAGGGCGTTACTATACGGGTTCATACCTATTGCGATTCTGTTTTTGGCGCGCGGTGTCGCCAACACGAGCAGTAGCTGGCACTGGCTGCTCAACGCTACACCGTTCGGTTGGATGGAGCTTATTAGCCCGATCCACGGCACGGGGCATACCTGGATATATGTGATCACAGTAGCCGCGATTACAGTAGGGCTGAGTGGCATCTGGCTCTCTAAGCGTGACTATGGCTCCAGCATCATCAAAGCATCAGCTATCGTACGCTCAAAGTTCATGCTACTCAGCAATACGTGGCAATTTGCCCTGCGCCAAAATTTTTGGGTGTTACTCGGTTGGTCGCTCGCCATTTTGTTTATGGTGGGGTTGATAGGTAGCCTTGCTAATGCCGCTACCGGTGCGATCAAAGCTGCCGGTGATGTTGGCACACGAGCAGCAGTGAAGCTCGGTGGCACGAATAATCTAAGAATTGCATTTATAGGTGTTGGCGTATTACTGGCAGTGATGGTATTACTAGCCATGAGTATTACGCTGATAGGTCAGATCCGGCGCGACGAAGCAAAGCAATATCTAGACAACATACTCGTTGCCCCTCAACGACGTAGCGTCTGGCTGGTAGAAAGATTACTCCTCGGCTTCGGTGTTGTACTGCTTGTGTCACTATTAGCTGGGGCTTTATTGCAAATCATCGCGATTGCTCAGAACATTCCACTCGACTTCGGTAAGGTGCTAGCTACAAGCGTCTGCGCGGTCGGTGCCGTCGCGTTCATGATCGGCCTAGGTACGCTGCTGTTCGGCTTCCTACCACGACTCGCGGTCTATGTCATGTATGCTGCTCTTACAGGTTCTTTTGTGCTCACGCTGGTTGATTCAGTTTACAAGCTGGACGATAACTTTATGAAGTTATCCCTATTCCATTACACTAACTTCAATTTGAACCAATGGCCCGATTGGGGCACATTTGGCTGGTTCATGCTCGTAAGCACGTGCCTTGCAGCCATCGGAATCTGGCGGTTTACTCGACGAGACATCATCCCAGAGTAGTACTACCACAACAGCAACTTTTATTACTGCCGGCCGGATTATTTATGAGTGGTGCTGCTAGTCACCACAGCTTCCCAGGGCAAATCGGGTTTACCAAAGTGGCCGTAGGCAGATGTTTGGCTATAGATAGGCCGTCGAAGCTGGAGACGCTCAACTATACCCCGCACACTTGTATCTATAAGACGATCCTTGAAAGCGTATAGTTCTTGATCACTAACTGTCGCAGTGCCAAACGTTTCAATTGTTTGCATCAAGGGCTTTGGTTGGCCGATGACATACGCCAACCCAATTTCGCATTTTGTGGCGAGGCCAGCTGCCACAATGTTCTTTGCGATATAACGGGCAGCATACGCGCCGCTACGGTCAACCTTGCTCGGGTCTTTACCGCTGAACGCTCCGCCTCCAACTCGGGCATACCCACCATAAGTGTCAACCACAATTTTGCGTCCTGTCAAACCTGCATCGCTTTCCGGGCCAGGAATATGCCATAAGCCTGTGCCATTAACGATTATGTCTGCCTCTGGCGGCAAGGCGTACCCGTATTCCGCAATTATCGGCTTAAATATATGCTCGATGACATCTGCTCGTACTTGTTCAGCCGGCGTCTTTTCGTCGTGTGCGACCGCCACAACAAGTTTAGCAATACCCACCGGCTTGCCATGCTCGTAGCGTATGGTGACTTGAGATTTGCCGTCAGGCCGTAGCCAGTCAAGCTCACCCTCAATCCGAGCCTTGTCAATCTGTTTCGTCAGACGATGCGCCAGCATAATAGGTAGCGGCATTAGCTCAGGCGTTTCACCACAGGCATAGCCGAACATCATACCCTGGTCGCCAGCGCCATCACGATCGACACCTACAGCGATTTCCGGCGACTGCTCATGAATGTCATTACTGAATATTGACTCCTGGGCGCTAAAGCCCCAGGCAGGATTCGTATAGCCGAGTTGCTTGACGCATGAGCGTGCAATCTCCTCATAGTCAAGCTTAGCTGCAGTCTTAATCTCGCCAAAGAGGCATATCTGGTTGGCACTGGCTACTGCCTCTATCCCAGTTCTAGACAATGGATCCTGCGAAAGCGCTGCGTCTACTATAGCATCGGATAGGGCATCGCAGATCTTATCCGGGTGGCCTGCGCACACCGATTCGCTAGTAAAAAGAGTCATTCCACTTGTGATATCTGGCACAAAAAATATCCTTTCTAGCATCTGCAGAAAGGATATTCCCCTAAGAAAACATCTTTCCCGCATATGCAACGGGCTAGATGGAGCACCCATACACGGCTTGCGCCGCAGGGTTGCTGGCGGATCATTGAGCTAGATCTCTCACCGCACTCTGTATATTCTTATTTGTTAATGTAACTTCAAGTGTACCACAACGGCAATACTATGATGAGGCCCGGAGCATAAGCGATTTGAACATGTAGGTGGAAAAACACACCGCCGGTAAACTGTGGTGCTGGTATATGCAGCTTTGGCTGCTAGGCTAAAGCAGCGGCACGATGGTAGCTTGACGTCGCTGCCGTTTGACAACAGCCCGAAACTCCCAGCCTCTGTTTAGGGTGGCGTAACTGTTTGTATAGATTAACGTTACTTATCCGCAACGGGCATGACGACAGCGAAAACACTGCCCTTGCCCACTTCGCTGTGTTCAAGCTCAATGCTCCCATGCATATTGTCAGCCAATAGCTTCGCTATATACAGCCCGAGACCAGTGCCTTTTGTATTGTCCCGGGTAAGGAGGCTGTCGCCTGCCTGCTGGAACTTATGGAACAAGAGCTTCTGGCTCTCCGGTGAAATACCTTTTCCAGTATCGGCGACCCGAATGCGCAACTTGCTTCCTTCTCTTTGACCGGTCACGGTGATGGTGGCACGTTCCGAGTACTTGATGGCGTTAGAGAGCATGTTATAGAAAATCTGGCGCAAGCGCGTCTCGTCGGCGATAACCTGCGGAAGGTTATCTAGATCGCTAAATACGATCTGATCACTCTGCTGTTCGGCCAAGCTTTGTAGGTCTGATTTTATCGATACAAACAAAGGCTTGAGTGTGACGGGAGCGAGATTGAACACCATCTTGCCTTGCTCAAGTTTGGACGAATCAAGGAAATCGTTCACGATCTCAATGAGCCGAACACTAGCAGTATGCGTATCGTCAACTAACTCTTTGAGCGCAGGATCTTTTAGAACAGCCGCAAAGTAATCTTTTGCCATACTCATATTGCCGCGTATGGCAGTAAGGGGAGTTCGTAGTTCGTGAGAAGCAATTGAAAAGAACTCGTCCTTACTTCTATCTAGTATTTTTTGCTCCGTTACATCCTCAACGATAACGGTAGCGCCAATGATATGTTCTTTGGCCAAAACAGGCGTAACGTACAACTGGTAGAAGGAGCCATCAGGGCTGCTGATATCTAGCTGGCGCGGCTTGCCTGTCTTAATAACTCTACCCAACGTATCTACTAAAGGATCGCCCCAGGATACTTGCCGAACAACGTCGCCGAAACTATGAGGTGCACTTTCTGCTGGCAACTTAAAAATATGCGTCGCAACATGGTTCACTGACTCGACTCTCAATGTGGCGTCAACGAGCACGAACCCCTGCTGCAGCGAGGCTATAGATGATTCGAGATAGCTTTGTGCTTTATGAAGTTGTGATGTTCTCACTTTTACCTCACGTTCAATCTGATGACGAATATCAAGCGCCACTTTAATATCCTCAAGCACCAGAACCCACGCTTCTATGCCCGGCACCCTTAGCTTTGACCCGGTAACATGCACCGGAGCCAGAACACCCATCGGCTGCGCTATGTCAACCTGCTCAATGTTTAGCGTTTCGGCGTCAGGCTTTTGAATAGCCACTCTAAGCGCATCCGCCGATTGGGATAATAGGTGTGGTAAGAGAGCTGTCGTACCGGTTCTTCGGGTCTTTAGACCCAGTGCAGCTTCACCATTCTCGTTGACAAACAATATTCTACACTTCGTATCGACCACTACGACCGCTTCCTTCATCATGCTCAGAATCGTATTCGAAAAAACCGCTGGGTTGATGGAAAGTACCTGGTATCTCAAGGCTCCGTAAACCAGGAGACCGGCAGTCAGGATAGTCAGCAAAGGCGCCAGTGGTGGAATGCTGTTGATATTGAACATCGGCAATATAAGGTCAAACAGCGCACCCAGCCCGATGGGAATTGAAATGGCAACCATGAACAGCAGACTTTGTCTTCTTAGTATCGGGTTTTGCGAGTGCCTTCTAAAACTAAGTAGTCGGCACTCTGCTGAAATCAATAGCACGTAATACCAGACGGCGATTAAATCGATTGCTGGACCAACAGCGGCTCTATAGTCCCAGCCCCAGGGCGTTGCCAGTGCGGCACTCGTACCTGTACCGAAGACGATGGGTGTGCTTGTTTCGAAAGTGATAAGCATAAAGCTGGCTCCCAGTAGCAAAACCGTCAACCCGGGGAACCGCCGCTCTGACTGGTTCGTATAATTAAGAGCAAAGAGATAAATAGCCGGACCGACAAATACGTCTATCGTTCCAAAATCGGACCAGATAAGAGCTGCTGCCTTGTCTGCGCTGATCATCATAAGTACAACGCTTGCCGAATAGACTATTGCTATAACCATATAGAGCATAAGCCACACTCTTTCATCAGAGCGGGCAGGCTTGGACGCGAAATATAGCAATAGCGCCAGGTCAACAAGAATTACCATGGCTGTGATAATCGCATAACCGTTGATTCGAATCGCATCAACATGAAATGTGATGGGATCCATATGCATGGTTGGCGTCGCAAACGCCCAGATGAACAGAGCAGCTACAATACCTGTAGCAATGAGAGCTACCACAGTTCGGGTTATCGGCGCAAAAGCGCTATGGCGCATTTTCTGCGAAGTCCTTATGGTTACTAACTGCCACTATACAGCCTACGCGTATAAATATCACGATTATTTATATCTTGTGGTAGCCACGCGACTGGCGTTTAATTAATGCTAATGGTTGCTAAACAAGCGGCTCGGATTACGACGGTGCGGCGTCTGGCTGTTTTGCTTGTATTGGTGGTGGCACTTTTTTGTTTCGCCATACCGGGAACGAATGATATTGTGCGTGCAGCATCAAATTGCCAGATTACCAGCGTTAGCCCCGCCAGTGTTCCTGACGGAAGTGACGATGGATTTGCGTTTAATATCGTAGATAATACAGACAATATTGCTTGGGTTGATGTTGCGGTACCATCACACAATGTCGTCATTACTAGCGCTAATTCCGATTGGTTGCCGAATACAACAATCAACTCATATGATGTTGGCTACTCGGGCAACCCGGTCAGCGCCGGAACTGGCATTGAAGTCGACGCCGAAGCTACAGTTAGCTTCTTTTCACCCCCAGCAAGTTGGGTTATCGAAGCTTCAACTGATCCAAACGGTAGCAATCCGTTCACATGCTCTGGCAGTTCGACCTTAACCGTAACCAGCACTACGCCACCACGTATTACTAACATCTCAGCTAACGCCCAAGCTACCAGTGCGACTGTCAGCTGGAGTACTGACTCACAAACAACAGGTAGAGTCGATTATGGCAAGACTCCAGCTTATGGGAGCAACCAGAACGATAGCCAGCTAGCTTCTGACCATCAAATAACACTCAGCGGGCTAACTCCAGCCACGATCTACCACTACTACATTGCCGCAACTGACCAGGCAGGTAACACTGCTACTTCTATCGATAGCACCTTTTTTACAGCTAGTGTCCCAACAAACACCACCGAACAGCCAGGTAGCACCACGGGCACTATTCTGCCGCCCGTCACCACGCCAGCAGATAGAACTCCCCCCGCCATAAGCCTCACTACTTCACTACCACATATTGTGACTTTTGGCCCGACAGTTGGCGGCATAGCCACAGATAACATTAGCGTGGCCAAGGTGGAATATTCAACCGATGGCGGTAAAGATTGGCTACCGGTAGATACAGCCAATGGTCTCGGTAGTAAAAGTGTGAATTTTAGCTTCAAGCCGGTTAATTTATTAGACGGGACATTCGTGTTTGTCGCGCGTGCTATCGACGGTGCCGATAATATTGCAACTTCGAACGAAATAACGGTAATTCTAGACACCATGCCGCCAGCGGTGGGTGGATCAGTTATTGCGCTTGGCCCCCAAGTGTTACTCCCCGACAATAACGGCGTAATAACCACGCTGCCGAATGTAAGTTCGTCAATCTACCTCAGTGCTACTGGCGGTGCTACTTCTGTCGACATCCATGCATACGACACCAACATGCCGAAGCCTACTGTGAGCGGTAGCTTTACCCTTCACCAAACGGAAGATAACGGCCTTTGGACCGGGGCACTTAGTTTCAGCACCGCTGGTGACTACCAGCTTGTCGCTGAAGCCGTCGATGGTGCGAATAACACAACTCGCCGGACGATCGGCAATATTTCTGTTATCCCCCCGGCCGCAGTATTATCGACCAGAGGCACAGTTGCGAATGCTACAATTAGTATTTATTGTCTAGATTCTGACAGTAATAGCTGGGTGGAATGGGATGGGGCACCCTACAGCCAAACAAATCCATTACGAACTAACAGTAGCGGCCACTTTTCACTCATGCTTCCGCCAGGAACGTATTATGCTCACGTAGATGCAAATGGGTATACCAGTGTCAACAGCGCCAGCTTTACGTTACGCCAGCCAACTCCACTGGCAGCTGCATTTTATTTAACCTCTGCTCCTGGTTTCGGTTCGCTGCACGTACCATTACCGTTCAACTTTGCAGTCCAACCGGTAAATTTGCGATCTGTGCACCGTCAGTTGCCCGCAGCCTTTATGCAGGGTTCTCTTATCGGTACATCGCTCAAGAACTTACTACTGATGGATACTACTGGTGCCACGCAGAATAGTATCAGCTGGCTTGGCAAGCCAACGGTAATTAGCGTAGCAAGTGATTGGGCCCCAGCTGCAGCTGAGGAGACAGCCGCGTTAGAGCAGCTAACTCATAATAGCGATATAAATGTTAAGGTCATTGGTCTGCAGGAAGATTCTGGTAAGCTGAAGGCTGATAATGCGATTACTGGTTCTCAGCTTGTCTGGTTAGCTGATCCGAATAGTAAGACGTTGCCTGTGCTACCAATTAGTACCGTTCCGGTCAACTACTTCATCGATCGTAAAGGCATCATCCAATCAGTTACGTACGGACCAGCGTCATATCAGCAGCTGCTTAATACCATCGTTAATCTACCCTAACCTAATAGAAGAAATGCTTATGCTTACCGTATACTTAATCCTGGGAAAGTCCTAAAACTTCATGCTGACGATTCAGTTTATAGAGCAAAACCTACACTTTGCGATAAGTCTCTTTGCCTCAATCGTATTCTTTGCCGTGTTCTGGCTCTACTTCGACGCCTGGAATGCTGATGCACACAAACACAAGAAAGATGCCATCAAGTGGGCAGGTTTTTTGCTAGTCTCGATATCTTTTCTCTTAAATGCCACTATCGTCGAGCAAACTGGCTTAACCCAACCAATATTCGGAAACGCAGCTGCCTTTATTGCACTAGTCATTCGTGTTGCTGGCTACTTGCTGGTCATTATTGGCCAAGTTATCGACCCCCTTCAGCCAGTACCTATAAATAAGGGACTAGCTGAGGAGTATGGTAAGTCTAGATCGTCGAAATCATCGAAAACCCGATTAAAAGCATCTCCGGCTTTGGCACTAAACCTCGGCGGCGCCAGCCAACTTGGTGCCTTCCTTCTGCTGCCAGTTCAAGCGCTAGCAATTGCACTGGTCTATTGGCGTCGGGCAACGATGGGGCTAGAGCATCACTTAAAGCCAGTAGCCTACGCATTTATGCTCATCTTTGGCTTCGAGAGTTTATCTGTCGCAGAGCTTTTCCGAGCGACTAACAATCCCGCAATTTACGACATGGTTAAAGCATTTGGACCAATATGGATCACTGGCAATATATTGTTGCTTGCCGCTGCTCTCGTGTTGGGTCGCTGGGTGTGGCGTTATTTGACAGAACGCTTCATCTCACAACTATTCATGACATTTATCGGTGTTGTCTTGAGCATCTTCCTAGTGACGACCGTTAGCTTCTCATTCTTGCTGCTGCAAAACATACAGAACAATGCCCTTGGCAATCTTGCAAGCGCTACAAGTGTGTTGAATTACGCCCTTGACAGCAAAAAAGCATCTACAGAAGCTAATGCTGAGGCAGTGGCGGCTAACCCAGCTCTCGATCAAGCCATCATTGCGAAGGACCATCAATCGCTGGTTAATTTGACTAGTTCTTTTTTAGCTAGCAAACAGGAATCGAGCCTCGTTATAACCAACGCTGACGGCCAAGTGCTATTGCGTGCTGAGGATCCAGCACGCTGGGGAGATTCCATATCAAGCGACACGTTATTCCGCCGTGCTATTATTGGGTCCACCAGTTCTACTGTCGAGAGCCAAAGTGCCGTTCTCGCACCTGTTATATCTATCCGCTCAGTGTCGCCGATCAGAGACGCCGCCGATAATATTGTTGGCACAGTATCGGTATCAACCATCATTAATAACGCTTTTGTCGATGGCATTAAGCACTCAACAGGCCTTGATAGCGCCGTGTATAGTGAAAATATTAGATCAGCGACCACCTTTACAGCGCCCGATGGAACGTCGCGGTGGATAGGCATCAAAGAAACAAACGATGCAGTGAACGAAACCGTGCTCCAGCACGGCCAGACCTACACTGGTGAATTAAGCATTCTTAACCGGCAGTACTTGGCTGCTTACGCACCGTTGAAAGATGTCGATAATATGGTGATCGGCATGATTTTCATCGGTCAGCCCGAGGTAGTAATTTTACAAACCACTACGTATTTATTCACCATTACCTTCGTTATCGCCGCGATACTCTTAGTTCTTTCCATTATTCCCGCATACGCCGTTGCCCGGTACATTAATTACCAATTGGAGTAGCTGGTTCAACGAGGAGAGTTGAATTTGACGTGAAGTAGGTTTCTTTCCTTGTATATGAAGTCGAATAGTTTGTATAATTTAATTCAGTAAGGTAAGGTACAAGAACATGGCAACAATTCTGATCGTCGAAGATGACCCGCTGATGAGCCGGATGTATGAGAAGATCTTCACGTTTGAAAAATATGATGTGCAGATGGCGCACGATGGCGAAGAGGGGCTGCTTAGGGCACAGCAAATAAATCCAACGCTTATCATGCTCGACGTCATGATGCCCAAGATGAACGGGCTTCAAGTCTTGGAACGTCTAAAGGCTGATCCGAAAACAAAAAGCATTCCTATTGTGATGCTTACGAATCTAGCCGGGCAGCAGGACGCAGAGACAGCCCTATCGAAAGGTGCGGTGAAATATCTTATTAAGAGCGAACACGAGCCAAAGGAAGTTACCGATATGGTCAAGGAAATCCTCGCTGGCTATACCCGCAATGACGTCCCAAAAGCCGCGTAAGTAGTGCTCTGCAGGCTCACGGCATAAGTCTACTTGTTTGTCGCTTTGTGGTACGATGGTGATGCGTACATAAACACAAAAAATATGAAACGAAGTCGAGCACAATACTCACGTCAGCGGGTTAAAACTTCCCGTGTGCATGACAAAAATAAGCGTGTTGCACTCAGACAAGAGATCCGTAAACATCGTCAACTACATGTACGCATTATGCTGCATCCCGCATATCTTATGATGCTACTAGCGACCGGGGTGGTTGTTTTAAGTTTAACCTTTCGATCCGTTGCTGACTCGTATTCGATAACCGGGAAAGTACCGGCACCTCCGTTGACCTCCGGCGCTAGTATTACCGACCCTACTAATGGCGCCAACAGCTCGACCAGCCCAATGAGCATTTCAGGCACGTGTCCCAATAATTCTTATGTTAAGCTGACCGGCAATGGTATATTCAGCGGCTCAGCAGGTTGTACTGCCAACACCTTTACCATCTTGACTTCCCTTAGTGCCGGTGCCAACAGCCTGGTAGCCCAGGATTATAACATTACCGATGACACAGGTCCTGCAACACCAGCCATAACGCTCATCTACCAACCACCTGTCGTACCGACAAACCCGACTAAGCCTGGCATTTCATATCAACCCACTCCTGAGATAAACGCGTCGCCTGTACTTTTAACAAGTAGCTACCAGTTCCGACCGTTCACTAGTGGTAGTTCGTTCACTTGGGACGTTCAAGTTAGCGGTGGTCAATCTCCCTACACTATTCGAATCGACTGGGGAGATGACTCGGTTACTTCCCAACAGGTTCCGACAGCGCAGACTTTTACAATCGCTCACACCTATAAGAAACCTGGTTATTATGCTATAACCCTATACGTCAACGCAGCCGATAAGTCCACAACGTTGCTACAGCTGGCGGCATTTGTACGATTACCCGGAACCCCGATAGGCAGTATAAGCACACCAGCAAACAGCG
>JANWHZ010000034.1 GCA_025450135.1 Candidatus Saccharimonadales bacterium | reverse complement strand
CCCGGGACGAACCCGGGCTTTTCTAGGAAGCCTCACACTTCCTAGTATCTAGCTTATGCCTAAGACGGGCAGCTTGCAAGTGACTTTAGGCACAGTTTTGGTTAGGTTATGACCACACACGATACACCTTCACGACAAGAGCTACGGAGCGTATCACTCCTGAACATTGACTGTACGAACAATGTACGTTCATACTTTTTTCACCGTAGTATTCGGCGGCGATCCGTCGAAAGTACCCTCAGAAAGGAAGGCGGTCTTGTGAAAGACTAGAAAAAAGCAGCGTGACTGGCCGACCGTTGTGTCGACAGTTATGCTCCTGCTCAGCATTGACTGGATACTGTTCGCATTTGTACGTGAGCATATCATGGAAGGAGCAGAAAGCCACTTCGCTTTCTGCCTCTCAGTCGTATTAGCCGTGGTTATCGCCCCGATTCATGCAACTGCAGCAACAGTCCGCGCTAAACAGGCAGTCATCTACAGAATTGTCGACTGGGTCTTCGTTATCGTCGCGGTGTGTATCCTCACGGAACTCTTCGCCGTACCAATACTTGGGCACAGGCTGTTCTGGCCGTGACTACCATTCTGACACTATAGTAAATCCTGACCACGTGGTCAGGTCGATGCGGCGGAGCGCTGAGATGTGGCACACCCACAGACCCATTAATCCGCCCATCGTACCCCTCCTATTTACTTTTTTGATACGAATGGTGAATCTTTAATATAGAAACGCCACGGTTCACCTTTAGCCCTAGAAATACCTACCCTGGTTGTCTGAACAATCTGGTCGGCTACGATAGGCTCCTTGAGAACAAGTACGAGCGGTACTTGGCGCAAGTCATGACCATTAAATCGCCTGTCAATGCGCAACGCTTGGCACACCTTACCTGGCCCGTTTGTTAGCTGAGCGTCCTTGACGCCATGGCGTAATACCCTCATTACGTCCAGCCCTTCTATAGGCTGCGCTGCCCGCACAAGCACCGCGGAGCCCCGTCCTTCTAGCCCAGTAACAATATTGCAGCAATAATGCATACCGTATGATAAATACACATACAAGCACCCTGCTTGGCCAAACATGACATCGGTGCGTGGAGTTCGTCCGCGATAGCTGTGACTAGCCGCGTCCGCCTGATCGTACGCTTCGGTCTCCACTATCCTTGCTACAAGTTTTTTACCATTAAGCTCGTGTACAAGGTGCGAACCGAGGAGCCTCGGCGCTACCTCCCAGGATGGTCCCGATAACGCGTCCCATGCAGTACCCGGCATACTCAAATTTTTTCTTCGATCGCTTGCCGCGACGTCACGACTGCTGCTGCGATCAAGCCCAAACATAGCACGCCTGTAATGTAATCAGGTACCTCGACGATCGCAGCTAGCAACATGGCAACAGCAAGTACGAGGATCGCGTAATGCGCACCATGCTCCAAGTATTTGTATGCCTCGAGCGTTCGATGGCGCACCATAAAGACAGTTAACGAACGGACCCATATTGCACCGATGCCTAAGCCAACGGCAATAAGAATAACACTATTCGTGATGGCGAATGCGCCGATGACACCGTCGAACGATAAGCTTGCATCGAGCACTTCCAGGTACACGAAGGACGCAAATGCTACCCAGCCAATCTGATGAACAACCGGCTTGGTGTTTACAAATTGCTTATTGATTAGTGCAATTCCCCCGTTGATTGCGCTATAGAGTAAGATGCCGCCAATACCAGCGATAAATGACGCCCGGTGATCTTGGTTTGCCGGCAGAACTGCCACTAAACCAACAGCGGCAGTTGTAATTCCAAGCGGCAGCCACCAATACTCAAAATGGGACAGTGGTATTTCGACGCGGCGCCACCAATGTACCTCATGATCAGCCTGAAAAAAATGTAACGACAACATGAGGAGAAATGCACCACCAAAGGCGGTGACTGCAGTATGTGCTTTAGTCAATTCTGCTGCGTACTGCAAAGGATGATTGAATGCCAGATCGGCTACTTGCCCAAATGGCAGGCGTGCAGTGAGGCTAACAATCCCGAGCGGCAATAATGTACGGACACCGAAAATAGCAATTACGATGCCGACGCTCAGAAACAGCCTACGCCAAAGTGGGCTGAGACGCGTCAATATCTGCGCATTTAAGATCGCGTTATCAAAGCTAAAGGCAAGCTCAATTGCAGCCAGAATAAGGGCAACGAATCCCGCGTCCACACCCTTCGCAATTAATACATAGCCAAGCCCGAGCAATGTGAGTGTAACGGAGATACCGAAGCTATGGATGAGTTGCTTCATGTATACCAATCGTAGCATAGCTACTCTATTCGTCTTGGTCTGCGTCAGGGGGAGCGATTTGTTGCATTGTGAGCGCTGCTTGTCCAAGATTATGCTGCGTAACTTCGCGACGCAGCTCAGTAATTGCTGGGGCAAGGCGCACCGCGTCGGCTAAGGCGTCAGAGGCTTTCGTGCCATGTGCTGGTTCATCGTACTGGATGAGCGAGCCAAGTTTATATACTGCTTGATTTAGAAACAGTTGCCTTGCGCTATCTAATGGGCTCACAGGCTCCAATACGAACAGCACACCGCCAGGTATAAACCGAGCTCGAAATTCTTGCTTTAGATCTGCATCGTGCGGCTCAGACAGCACATCATGCGCACCGTTATTGAATAGTGCAACTATTTGCGTCCTGTCGGGTTTTACTGGAAGGATGTAACCGACAAGTACGATGGTAACAGTATCTGGAGCATCCTCCTTTTGATGGCCTATAGGATAAAAATAGGTATACCCTACCTGGCTTGATGCATTGCCATAATATCTCGCTGCCAGTCATGTTCGCCCGACGTCGCAGTATCTCCTTCGCTTGCCCCACCGACTAGGCCAGAACCTATACCACTAGCAACGCCTAATCGAGTTAAAAGCTCGTGCACTTGCCTCCACATCGCACCATCTTCATGGTCGCTCGATTGATCGTCACGGTCCTTTGTTTCTGTCATTCTATGCTCCCCAAGTACTCTCCCTCGTTATAGGTGAAGGTTGGGGGCTAGTCAATCATTGCTGTCAGTTAAGCTTTTTACTCTTTGTGCGTAATTCACAAGAAAAACGGCACATCTTTTAATGTGTCTTCATATCGTACTGCGTCGCGGCAGTCGAGAATATTGGAGTAGTATAATGCCCAATCCGAACCAGGTAGCTACCAGCCAGACTATGAATCCAACAATCGGTACCATGTATAGCACAAGAATAATCGCCATACCTATGAGCATGGTCCCTACCGGACGTGTCGTGCTCTTGCCAAGCAGCAGGCCACCAAAGTAGTAAGCGGCGAATGGCACCGATATACAGACAATAACAATCCAAGTCAGCAGGAGCAGCAGAGCAAGCGGAATCCCGATAAATGTGAACAGAAGCACCAATATAAGTACTGGCATCAGCAAGCTTGAGAGGAGTCCCACAAGCAATGTTTTCCATGGCGAGCGAACTGCAACAGCAGTGGCATCATGAATAAGCTGCGGCATGAGAAGGACTAGTGCCAACGCGACGAGCAACAACGCGATCAACATGTAAAGTGCAAATAAGAAGCCGCCGCCGATCAGCGCTCCAAAATGGTTTTGATCCTGCGCCGGCGGCTCACTGCGCACGATCGTACCGCTAACTACTGCGCCACTCGCACGAGATACGTAATTATGACTAGCATACGTCAGATTACCACCAATATGTGATCCGTCGCCAAGTACTAAGTCGTTATCTATAACTTGGGCATCACGGCCGACAGAACCGCTAAGAATCACCGAGGGCGCACTCGCCGCTAGGTCGCGACCGACGGAGCCATTTAAAGTCAGACTCTGCGCACCAACTGTCATATCACCACCTACCGTCGCAGTGGCGTCGAACGTCACATCTTGACCTGCTACCGTAACACTCCTGTTTGTCGAGCCACCAATTGTTACCGTCTGACCAGCGACACGGACATTACCGCCAACATGGCCGGCAATATTCACTGTTTGACCGACACAAATAACATCTCCCGTAATAGTGCCTGTAACAGTAACGTCTTGGCCAAGGCAAAAGACATCACCATCAACATTCCCAGCGATATCGATCGTCTTGCCTGACACAAACAAACTGGTGCCTAGTGATTCGCCTCTCGGTACTGTCATGTCATTGCCGGTTCGGAAACTGCCCTGCGCGTGAGCCGCCGCACTCCAGCTTAAGCCAATAAACGCTATGATCAGTACCACTAGTACGATGCGGGTGCGTCGCATAAATCCTCCTTACCAGCACGCATTCTTTGGTGTAAGAATGAACTTTGACCAGCGAGCTGTCAATGAGCTAACTCACCCGTCTGTGCACAATTTCACAGCTGTACAAGCTACGCTTGCTTACACTAAGAATGTCAGAAGTATGAGGGAGAGATATGGCAGATTGGAAAGACGACGCAAAAGATAAGCTGAACGAGGGTAAAGCAAAGCTGAACGAAAGTAAAGGTAGGCTCAAGCAAAAAGTTGATGACATGAAGCAGCATGACCAACGGCACAGCGAAGCCGACCAAAATCACGACAAGAACAACAACACACATTTAGATCTCTAGCCAACACGGTACGCATAGAGCATAACTATGTTGTAGCACGAGAAGTGTCATGTTGCAGATTACACATATGTAAGATATTTGTCATTGCTTGCCAAATTTGATAGGGTGAGATCAATCATGGCACGTTGCAATGTCTGCTTATAGCAAAGAACTAGCGATAGAAGTAGAGACCACCGTTACACTGCCTGGGTGGGCAGAACATCGAACTGATTTAGAGCGTGCTGAACTTGCTGCCCGTATCTTAAAGGAAGAGATAGACACACACTTTACAGCCGAGGACGCAGTTATCGCCGAGGCCCCAGCACCGGTAGCAAAACGAAGAGCCAGGGCAGGCCGTAGGGCAGCAGAGTCGGCGATCGCCGCAGCTGAAATTCCAACCGACACACCGCTAGCGGTTACAGAAATGCCCGCGAAAGAGACCGCACTCCCACAAGCCGTCGGCCGCATAATGTTGCAGCCGCCTACCAACGCCGCACCGGTTCCGCTGACACCATTGCCCGAGACCACCCGTCCGTTACCGCCCCCAGGGAGACCGTTACACATAGCGCAGAAAGCACCAAATCCCGGACTATTTCAAACACGTACATCATCTGCGTCGGCTTCTCACGCCGCAGCAACAGGTCGGAAAAGCCAGCTAACGAGGCCTAGAGCGGTAAGAACCGGCGGAATGCCGACTGCTGATATACCCAATCAACCAGAGCAACCTGGCCTGGAAGTTGGACTCGCCGACTTCGAAGACGTGTTCACCCGCTTCCAAACGCCAATCATTAACTTTGTTTACCGGCTTGTAGGCAACCGCGAGCAAGCGATGGATTTGGCTCAAGACGTCTTCGTGAAAGTATTCCGTGCCTTTTCGACAGGCACAGCGATCCAGGAAGCTGCACTTTCATCTTGGCTATACAGAATCGCCAGCAACACTGCCACCGACGCACTTCGGCGCCGACGATTGATCCAATGGCTACCGATGTCGCTGTTTAGTGAAGATCGAGGCATTGGCGCTGGCATGCGAAGCGGCGATTCATCAGCGCAACAATTTGACCGTGATACTGCGGCATTAAATGATGCGATTGCCGGAGGCGGCACTATTGGTACATATGACGGCGCCCGTTTTGAGCAGCGCGTTGCCGATCGAGAAGTTATTGACCGGGTATTCAAGAGGATGCCGCCCAAGTATCACGACGTGTTGATACTGTATGAGTATGAAGGGTTTTCATGCGCGGCAATCGGCGAGATATTGAACATCTCGCCGTCTGCAGTTAAGATGCGTTTAATGCGCGCGCGTGAAAGGTTTATCACGCTGTATCGGCAAGAAACCGGTGAGAGTCCCGACCAATCTGGCAGTGCCGATGAGGAAATGCCCGACGAGGAAGATAGGCTCGTGCTCGCAGCCAGTTAGAGGTCATAGCATTTACAACCCTAGCAGATGGTAGACCAAGAACGCCGGCCAAATTAGTGCTTTTAAAACCCCGGGTACACCATCACCAAATGATGCAGCTTACTGTATGGAGAACATTGCCGCGCCGACCATGCTGAGAAAGTAAGCCAGTCCCCAGCTGCTGCTGCCAACATATTTGTAGTATGTCATTTTCAGAATAGTGCGCCATCAGTTACCCCTCGTTTATGCTATGAATATAATCGCTGGAACAAGAGCGTGCAATGAGCTGCAGCATAGTTTCAAGATGGACTTACAGCGCTATACTTCAAACTTCTCGATGTGGTCGTTCAGGTTCTTTAGGAATTCTTTTGCTTGTGCACGTGTCAGCGCAATACGAGCGACAATAGTTTGCTGTGTTGGGTCTGGCAATGCTTGCGCGAAGTTGAAGACTACTACGTGCTCACTGCTAGCAATCAGGTAGCCATCAGCGTACAAAACCTTGGTAGTGCTTGGGTCAACATTGTAGTTGATATTTGCTGGCGTACGGTCTGGCATAACTTCTCCTCTTATTTCTCGACATGTTTATGCTGAGCTTCGCTCCACTCCGGGCTGCTGGCAACAATAAGTCGTAGATCATTACCTTCGATCCAGTATTTTTCGCCGGGCAATAGATGCACCATATCCCCCTGCCCTATCGGCCACACTTGGCCCGCAGCCCAGACACTCCCGGCGCCAGACTCAACGTACCAGCTTTGCTCGACAGCTTCATCAACATCATAGCCAGAAGTCGGATAGCGTCCATTGATTTCTGATACGCCAAGTGACGCGTTCTTGAATGTGAATCGATATTCATGGAAGCGCGACGTCCCTATATCTTGTGTAGTAATCGCCTGAGATTTCTTTATAACGTATTGCATGACTCTACTGTACACCGGACTAAGTTGGCATAAAGAGAAATCTTCGGTAAAATAGTTGTAAATTATGCGTGAACAACGAGCATTGTAATGAGCCCGATGAGTATCGCGTTGCTAACGGCGTTGCTTGTGCTGGCTTCAGGCGTTTGCTCAGGGCTGAACATCGCTCTGATGTCATTGAAATTAGATGACTTAAAACGCAAAGCGAAACTCGGCGACCGGCGCGCCAAACGGGTGTTGCCTCTTCGCGAATCTAACCATCTAACCCTAGCAAGCATACTGCTGGTAAATGTGGCAGTGATATCTGCAACATCGCTGGTGTTAGGCGACGAGTTCAATGGTTGGTTAGCTGGCATTCTAAGTACATTGCTTATCGTCATCTTTGGCGAGGTGGTACCTCAGGCGTTATTCATCAGCCACGCGCTAACATACTGTGCATTACTGGCACCAGTGCTACACGTCATGATTATCGTTACTTTCCCGATCTCCAAGACCCTGCAGTTTATATTAGATGCCATCCTAGGGAAAGAGACGCCTACACTGCAAAGTCGCCATGAACTAGGTCTCTTAATCGGCGAGCACGCCGATAATGTGGAAAGCGAGTTGGACGAAAACGAAGTAGGCATTATTCGCGGGGCGCTGAAGCTCAGCGAAAAACACGTACGAGACATCATGACGCCGATTAACAAAGTATATTGGTTAGCTCCGGACGACGTCATTGACGCCGCCAAAATCGACGAGATCAAGCTGCGCGGCTTCAGCCGGATTCCGGTATTCAATAAAGAGCGCACGTCAATCTATGGAGTGGTGCTTATGAAAGATCTGGTGGACATAAACTTCGACCAACGCAGCTACTTAGTCGGTGAACTACGCCTGCACCATACCCGTGCTGTCGGCAGCATGACAGCGCTCGACACACTGTTCCAGAAGTTCATCACTGCACGCTCTCACCTGATGCCCGTAGAGCGAGACGATAAGATTGTCGGCGTAGTAACCATCGAAGACACGATTGAGGAAATTATTGGCCACGAGATTGAAGACGAAGCCGACCGAGCCCGGCACCGTACCATTAGCCACTAATATATCTGGCTGTCAGCGAGCTGGCTGTCAGCGTAGTCAGCGTCACTAAATTTGCCGGTTTGGAGGCTCATCGCATCTATGTCGCTCTGAGCGTTGGCAGTGAGCGCTCTATAGTCTGGCCCCGTCGTAGTGCCTGATTTTTGGCCACTGTTGGTTGATGAGCCTTTTGCGCTGTCGGAAACACTGTTACTGCCAGTTGTCCCGGCCTGCAACTTTACAAATACGATTGCTCCTGCACCAACACCTACAACTACACAGACTACACTTGCAGCCATGACAAGCTGACGCCAGGGAATAAAGAACTTCACGTTACTTGTGCGGACTTCCGCCATGACCTTTGCAGTAAATGCAGAATCTATGCTGAGCAACGGGCGAGCTCGAGTTAACTGCATGCTTAGACTACTATCTTTCTGATATGTTTGTTTCTTAAGAAGAGTCTCGGCACGATGCAGCCAGGTCCTAACGCTACTCACAGGCACATCCAATAGCTCCGCGATCTCCTCATGTGTTTTATCATCCCAATAGTAGAGTTGGATAACTGATCGCCATTCGGGGCGTAGGCGGCTCATAGCCAGACGAACGTGCTCGCTAACAACCTGCCTATTAAATTGGTTGTTGCGCGGTCCGCCATCTTCGTCCGCTGGGTCAGCACTCTGTGCCCATGCGGCATGGTATTTCATATCTTGGAGTGCCAGTTTGCGGGCTAATCGATGCAGCCAGGCCGCAAACGAGTGCTTTGCGCTATATTGTCGCAATTGCTGAAATGCTCTAACAGACACCTCTTGCGCGATGTCATGCGCAGCTTCTTCATCGCCGATTAAGCCGTAAATGTAATGAATAACATCAAGGTGATAGCGGTCCACGAGTGCCCGGTAAGCTTCCACTTTGCCTTCGAGCGCGGCTTGGACAGCTATACGGTCGTGCATTGTATCCATATTATTCCGC
Source organism: Candidatus Saccharimonadales bacterium (assembly GCA_025450135.1). GTDB lineage: Bacteria > Patescibacteriota > Saccharimonadia > Saccharimonadales > UBA4665 > JANWHZ01. Next base: position 381 of record JANWHZ010000034.1, on the reverse strand, counting down.
CACGCTTCCCGGCTTTATTTTGGTTCTCAACCACGCAACGTAAGCACGCATATCTAGGATTAACTTTTGACGAATATCGACACGTATTTTGACATCATCATTTTGAAGATTTGGAAGTTGGGCACGAGCCTTTGCCAGCGCATCTGCAAACTGACCTGTCATCGAGGCGCATCCAGCCTGCGACGCAGATTGCGCATTCGTCAGGTCAGCCTCAAGCGTTTGGCGATCAGCATTGAATTGCACTATGTCTGCGTTGAGTATTTTAAAATCGGTCGCAAGTTGTGCACTATCGTAGCCCGCGCCTTGTGCCGCCTCCAGCTCCTTACTCACTCGTGTTACAGCATCGGCATATGCAGCCGCACGCTTGTCATTTGTATCGTG
>JANWHZ010000033.1 GCA_025450135.1 Candidatus Saccharimonadales bacterium | reverse complement strand
CGGCATTAAGTGCATACGGAGTAGAACTGAGACGCTTCATTGGAGTCATTTCTCCATCACCGCCACAGTTTGTGTCGAATGTGGTAGTGATGGTACATGACGAGGTATTACCAATGTCTACTGATAGCCAAAGCGTGTCCTGATTCCAGTTAATACTGCTACCAAAGGCATTGACCGAGCCGAGCTGTACTGAGAAGTAGCCATTCTTAAGTGTCACCCCAGCGCTGCCTGAGACAAGGTGATTTTCGGTCCATTTCAGCGAACCAGACGGAGAACCAGTGGTATCGCCGACGCTCTGGCCGTCGCCATCCTGATAGATTTTAAACTCAATATTATATATACCGTCCGGTGCGGTCGCGCCGGAGGAGTTGAGAAGGCGTCCTTGGAAATTTAGCTGCTGGTTAATCCCTGTTGCAGCTTGCACGGGCACTTGTGCTAAAACAAGATAACACAAAACAAACCCCACAAGGGCCGCGCCTGGCAATAACCACTGCCGTGTTTTATTTGAAATAAAACCCATGTTTGTATTTGTTTGGTTTTTGGATTTTTGGCTCAGTATTTAACGAGGGGTATAGTAAACCCCAATATAAACACTTCACCTACTTAAGCATAATCACTACAAGAGAGTTTGCCAAGGGCCTTGAGACACAATTTTATTCAAAAGACGAAGCATTTCTTGTATTTTTACGCTTGTGCAGCATGAGTGAGCAGCCGTTTTTCGCGTTGCTCGCCGAGCCAGAAGCTGGTTACAACAGATATCGCAATAGCAAATAGAGGCCAAAGCACGAGTAATTGATTTGTTGGTGGTGTTGAGCCGGCTGATGTGCTGGCAATAGTCTGAGGGACACCATTTACGATGGCGGTCACTTGCAGGAAAGCTAGACGTTGCGCGCTATCTGTTGCTTGGATCGAAATAATGTACGTGCCGGGCTTCTTGTAGGTGTGAGTAGCGTTAAAAGTGGAATTGTCACCTCGGGGAATAATATTGTTGGTGCCGTCTCCCCATTCAATATTGATGGCGAATGGAGGAGTGCCGCCGATGACGCTAATTGGAACGTTCAACTGCTGGCCCGGGAATACCCCTCGATACACTGCATCGGTGTTTAGAAGGAGCTGTTTTTCAGGCAAGTTAAGCGGGCTCAATGGTGCCCCTTGCGCCGGCAAAGCATCGTAATATACGGTCACGGGTGTCGAATCGGGTCCAGCCTGGTTCAAAGCGTCGTAATCTCGGGCTACAAGAGTGTTTTGGCCTATAAGCAGATCGACTTTGAGCGAAAAAGATCCGTCTGGGCAAGGAGTCGAACCGCCGAAGATGTCATTCTTATAAATTACTACCAATGTTTGGTCGGGACATGTACCAGATACAGTAATCGGTGAGGTCGTAAAATGTTGGCCATTGGCCGGTGACTCAATAGTGGCGGCAGTGGTGGGAGGACTAGCCGGCATAATACCTGTCAGGCTGACAGAACCACCTTGCGGGCCAGGACTCGCTGAGGCAAAACTCTCAACCGAAAAGAATGCGAGCACGAGTCCACTAAACAGCACTATTGCCATTAGAGGGAGGTATGAAGTGTGCTCATGAGGACGCAAGCGTCCAGTATGTTTGTGATGAAGAATTTTTAGTTTTAAGTACACGGCCACAGTATAGCACTTATGGCTATCCGCTACATATATGGCTTAGGCTAACGCCGGCGGATACGTTGTGCCTTGGCAATAATGCGTCGGTTGTAACCTCTCAGGAAGGCACGGAACAAGAAGAAGGCAAGTATGCTGCCAATTATAATGCCGAGGATAAGTTTATACGGTATAACCCAAAAACTAATCTCGCTTGTGAGTACTGTTTTGGATGCGCCATAGGTAACTTTCAGGTCTGCGGTATAGCGCCCAAACATCTTAGCGTCACCTATAACAGATGAATCGAGCGGCTCCTCGTAGCGGCGAATACTCGCAGGTAGCACATTGGTAGGTGGCACATTGACGTTAACTGACGCAAGCTTGTGACCAAGCATATCCGTAACGGTCACTTGGCCCGTGGGTTGTTCATGTATGTTGCCATTATTTTTGAAGCGCTCAACAAAATTAAGTGGCGGCGTTTCGAAGAACCAGCCTGTGTGCTCATTCTGATTAACAGAGAACTCTTCTACTGATAGGTTTTCATTAATCTTACCTGTTACGGTTACGAGCATGAGCGCGCCCAAACTAGCAGATAGAGAGACGCCGTTCGTATTTAAGTCCGGCGGGGTAGCAGTGAAGCGTATGACACCATAGTGCCCGCCAGGGGCAGCATCGCTAGGCACCTGCAATGTTACGGTCATGGCTTTTATCTCTTGAGGAATAAGATTGAGGCTTGGCAGGGCAGCTACCCAGCTTCTCATAGAGTAGGGGTCATTAGAATCACTATTGAGTAGCAGCTTCGGTGTGCCATCTTCTCCAGATGCGACGAAGTCGTTTGCTTGGCCAGTGACTATCAGGTTGGTTTTAGCTATATCACGAAGGTAAATCGCAACTGTGACAGTTTGTCCTGGATTAACGGTCAGATTAACGATCGGAGGGGCTATCTCAAGTGCTTGCCCAGCGTTTGGCGAGTTCGTCGGAGAATCTGCCTGGACTGTTGGCGGTATACCACTAAAGATTGCCACCAACGTTACGAGTGTGAGGGTAATAGTTAAGCGTTTCAGCATGGGTTTAGAAGGTGGGTGTACAAATGTACGTTAACGTCGTCGTATACGTCCCAGCAGCCTGGTGGCCTGCAACGTTCACGATGTACGTTGAAGTATAGCGCTGGGCATCTGTAGGATGACTTGTACCTGGGCTGCCGAAGTCGCTGTTAGCAACCGTTGTAACGCTTCCCGCGGTGAATGCATAAGAGTTAGTAGTGGCGAATGGACTAGCTGGATTGGCATCTAGGTTGACGCCGTCGGATGTAGGAAAGACGTCCCCGTTATGTGTATCGAAGTAAGTGACCGCTGGTGTCGTGTCTGTCTCAAGGTTCATGCCGAATTGGCCAGTACCTATGCTACTCGCAGTTGCAGCCCCGCCGATTGCTGGAATAGTATTACCACCTGATGTCATGGTCGCGCCCGTTACAGTTATTGCGTAACCTGAAGACGCATTGGTAGATGCTGCCATCTGAGAATAGGCCCACGAGGTGGACGTGGTCGAAAATAGCTGGTTGAAACTTATAGAACCACTTGTAGCCGTCGTACAGTCAGGGATACCAGCAGTAATGGTAACGCTGCCCCCAGTGCAGAATATAAGCGATTCAGGCATAGTGCCTGTTAATACGATTTGAGTTGCGGTACTAGCTGCAACAGTGCCGGTATCTTGGGCGCTGCCGGTAGTATCTGTCGAGGCGAAAGTAGAGATGCGAACATAAAACGTTTGGTTGGTGGTTGTTGGATTCGTGACACTTCCAAATTGGTAGGTTACGGCAACGTTTGTACCAATAGCCGCTGCAGCGCGCGTAAGGTAAGGAGAGCCGTTAGTCGTGTTTACCATCGAGAAGCCGGTTACACCTGTTTGTGCGGCTAGGGTCGCAGAAGTCGTTACAAGACCTGTGGGTAGCGTACAAGTACCACTTGCCGCCAAACAATACAAGAATTGGATGGATCCCACAGTATTACCACCTGGTAACGTGAATTGGTAGTAGTGCTTAACGACGCCGCCTGGTTTTGAACCGCCATCGCTGGCTCCTGCCTGTAGGGTTAAACTGCGGCTTGTAATCTGCGCAGCAGATGCATTACCCACAGGTAGGATTATGTTTATAAGAATTGACGTGCCGATTACTCCCAGAAGGAATCGGGCAACCCTCTTGCCGCTCACACTCATGCACGAATATTAGCATGAGCTTTTAATGTGAGTCAAAATATTTATGAGTGGCTGTGTACAACCAATCTAGAACGTCGGCGTACAAATGTAGGTCAGGGTTGTGGTATATGTACCAGCTGGCTGGTTACCAGATACGTTCACGATATACGATGCGGTAACAATCTGAGCGTCAGTAGGAGCACTTGTACCGGTGCCGTTATCGCTTTTGGCGACAGTATTTAGCGCAGTATCATTGAAAGCATAGTTGTTGAGGGTGTTGAAGTTTGCGCTTGCTGCGGCCATGTAGTTTACGCCATCCGATGCGGGTGTGATACTTCCTGCTCCTACTAAGCCTGTATAGTTGATGGCTGGCGTAGTGTCTGCAACAAGATTCATACCGAATTGGCGGACGCCGAGCTGGCTGGTGGTTGCAGTGCCGCCAATAGCTGTTATGGTGTTAGCACCTGATGTCATGGTCGAGCCGTTGACTGTAATGGTGTAACCGAATCCTGCATTGGTGCTGGCTGCCATTTGAGATGTAGCCCACGCAGTTGCGGTGGGTGAGAATAGCGCGTTGAAGTTGATTGCTCCGCTGGTAGCAGTAGAGCAATCCGGTACGCCAGCTGTTTCACTTACCGTAGCTCCTGTACAGAATACAAGGGATTCAGGCATTGTTCCTGAGAGAATTATTGGGTTGGCAGTTGATGCGGCAACAGTGCCGGTATCTGTTAAACCAGTCGTGATGTTAGTCGACGTAAACGAGCCGATGCGTACGAAGAAAGTTGTGTTAGTGGCTGTTGGATTGGTTACGCTTAGCAATTGTACGGTAAGAGCACCCGTGAAGCTGGCTGCAGTACGAGTCAAATATGGTTCGCCGTTGGTTGTATTGACCAGGGTCCAATTTGTAACGCCAGTTTCTGTGCCTAACGTTGCCGATGTGGTGACTAAGCCAGTTGGCAAAGTACATGGGTCAGTTAAGGCGCCAGGTAGCGTGCAGTACAGCAGCTCAACAGAACCTAAGTTAATTGTCGAGGGTAATGTAAAAGCAAAGAGGTGCTTAACGACGCCGCCCGGTTTAGAACCACCATCGGTAGCACCAGCTTGGAGAGTCAGACTTCGGTTCGTGATCTGAGCCGCAGAAACACTGCCTATCAGAAATTCCTGTAGTGCCAGCCCTAGCACCAAGATGATTAATCCCGTTAACCCGATAACTCTGCGCTGCTGAACCATTTATTTTCCTAAGGTATTTGTTTTGCTAATTTACTACCATCATATAGGTAATGTTTTATGTATGCAAGCGGATAATAGCATAAGCTCAAAAGAGTGGTCAAGCCGACTTTTCCACAAGTTGGTCAATATGTGCCAGTACAAACCAATGTCTGGTTGCTTGTATACTGGCCGCCAGGTGTCAGGCTGGTAACGTTGACAAGATAGCTGATGGTATATATGGTGCTGCCAGAACTTTTAGGGCCATCGGCGATTGTTTCTCCGCTCACGTAACGGTAATGGTTCGCCGTGTTGTAATTGGTAGCCGCTTCGCCAACACCAAACAAGCCGTTACTCGGGTCGGCACCGACGTTGGTTGGGGAGGTGTTTGCCACCACATTTATACCGAATTGTTCGACTCCTGCTTGAGACACGCCCGTTGAACTCATCGGGCTGATCACGTGGCTGCCGTTGGTTGGTGGGGTGCCCAGGATCTGTACAACATAGCCATAACTGGTGTAATCGATAACCTGGAAAGTAGATGTCGTGACCGCTGCTGCAGTTGACGAAAAATCGTTAAAGTTCATCCCGGCAGTGTTGACGATAAACGTTAATGCGGGGTCGCTCGTCGTGTCGTATCCGGCGTTTAGCTGGAAGTTCGAAGATGCGGAGCTTCCCACCGCCAGGTCACCTATAAATTCGCCCGCTTGGTAATTGGCAGAGTTCTCTTGTGCTAAGCCGCCGGCTCCAATAGTACTTTCGTCAATCTCGAAGTGCGACGATTTCAACGGTGAATCTGCGTAGGTAGTTGCGACAATGCAACACACCAGCGATGCAGCTATGAAACCAATACTCACCATTCGCCGGATCATCACATGTATTGTTGAGTAAGCAGTAGAATTTTGCAAATGCCCTTGATAGGGGTTTGCCTGGGTGTAAGGGTAAGCGCTATACTTAAACTCAGTATATAAGTCGGGGTAAATCGAGGGGTAATGGATACTGGACCGTCTGCCAGCAAAGACGAAGGGCCGGCGCAGCCTGAAGCCGAAGTATTAACAACGCGCAGCGGTGACAGTTCAGGCGCTGCAGATAGTACAACAACACCACTGCAAACTAGCCCTAAGGATGGTAAGCCTCAACATCGTCGCTTATATCGTCCTAGCCATAGAGCAACTTTCATTGGGCTTGCTGCAGTTGCAGCAATCTTGTTAATCAATGCCGTCGTTATCGGTTTGGTTATTCGTAGCCAGTCTAGCGGCAATACTGTACCCCAGGGCCAGGTAACGGTCAGCCAAGACGCATTGGATAAACTGGGTGTCAATCGGGATGCTCTTGATACGTCCGGCATAGTTTTGACAGTAACACCGAATACGCAATTTAAAGGTAATGTAGTGGTTAGCGGCGGGGTTACAATTGCCGGCCAGTTTCAGTTAAACAGCAAGTTGAGCGCCAGCGATGCAAATTTTACCCAGCTCGAGGCAGGCAGTACTACGCTGAGTGATCTGAACGTCAACGGTGATGGAACTGTTACGAATTTAAATACCCGTAGCGGTTTGAATGTGACTGGTACGAGCCGCTTGCAGGGGCCTGTTACGCTTAGCTCACTGCTGACAATCAACAATGGTGCTAATATCGCTGGCAATCTAACGGTTGGTTCAAGTATTTCATCTAGCACTATTAGCGCCAGCACGCTTACAGCCATAGGTACACTGACGGTTGGCGGTCATATTGTAACGGCAGGCAATACTCCGGCAATAACCGCACATGCCGGCTCAGCCGTACTTGGATCTAATGGTTCGGTTTCCATAAGTGGTAATGATGCCGCCGGCACGCTGGCTTTCAACGTTGGAGTCGGAGCCTCTCAAGTTGGCATGATAGCAAGTATTGCATTTCACACGGGTTACGATAATACTCCCCATGTTGTAGTGACGCCCATAGGTAATGTCGGGTACTTCCATATCAGTCGCAGCGGTAGCGGTTTCACGATATATATTGATGGACCAGCCCCGCTTACGCCAGGTGGTTATGCGTTTGATTATATAGTCGAGGAATAACCTAGATATTCACGAACAACATGACAGTGTTATCTCGCACCGCCATAATCCCGTTTGTAATTTTGAAATTTACCGTATCGGACTCGGTCTCGACCGTTACATCACCAGGGCTGAGCACCGAAAAGAAGTCAGTATGCCCTGGTAAGACATCAAATATTCCTACTCTGTTAATGGCTGATACGCGTTCTGCCTCGCCTTGATAATAGATGTGAAACGGCGAGCGGGCGATGACATTGAGCGGCTGCGGCAATGCTTTAGCCATTTATTTTTCTTCTACTTTAATAGCAGGTGCATCGGTCTTTTGGCTGGCTCCAGACTTAGGCGTATTTTTATCTAGGTCTGCAGCGAGCTTAGTCTCTGCAGGCTTATCGGGTGCTGACGAGGCAGGTGCAGAGTCTGGTGCTTTCGACTCAAGTATTTCCTCGATGCCGTCAAGCGTTTGTTTTAACGTAAAGTACTGGCCAGGTTTGCCAGTAAGGTGTTCGGCAACAGCAAAGTCTTGCGAAAAGAACTCGATAAGTTTTTTAGCATTTTGGTAGTCACTACGATCGGCGGGTGAAAGTTCGTTTTCGCCAACGATGGCGATAATATTTTTCAGTGATTCGTACTTTTGCATTATGGCCTGAACACGGCCAACAAGTTTATAATGGCGCTCGCCAACGACCTGTGGCGTAAGTAGGGATGAAGTCGTTTTTAGAAGATCAACTGCAGGACGAATGCCACTCTCTGCTACGGTACGTGATAGGACCAGGACCGAATCGAGCTGCTGCTGGATAGCTTGTACAGCTGGGTCTGAGAGGTCGTCGGCCGGTATGTAGACAGCCTGAACTGATGTAATGGAGCCCTTATCAGTTGAACTGAGCCGGTCCTCTAGCCTGCGAAGTTCAGAGAAGACCACAGGCGTATAACCACCCTCAGAAGGTATCAGTCCGAGGTTGGTAGAGAGCTCTGTCAGTGCTTGAATATGCCGGTATATATTGTCGACGAAAAACAAAATGTCGCGACCTTCGTCGTCACGGAAGTATTCGGCCGCAGTGGCGGCAGCCGGGCCAACCATGGAACGTATGGCTGGCGTGGAGTCCATCTGCCCAAAGAACATTACCGTGTTTTTTAAGACATCGGTTTCTTTAAGCGTTTCATATAGTTCGTTACCCTCGCGGATACGCTCGCCAACGCCACAGTAGATCGAGAGTGCGCCTTTACTGTTTTGAGTCACGTTATGGATCATCTCCATAGTAAGAACCGTTTTGCCAACGCCTGCTCCGCCGACGATGCCGATCTTGCGGCCTTTTACGAAGGGTGTCAGAAAATCGATGACTTTTAGTCCTGTCTCAAGCAGCTCTAATTTTTGTTCGCTGCGGTATGTTTTAATGCCGCTTGCCTCACTAATAACACGGCGATTTTCGGTTACCGGTTGACCTTCGTCGAGCGGTTCACCAAGCGCATTGAATACTCTACCCATTGTTGCTGCTCCGACAGGCACGCTGACTTTCGTGTAGCTTCGCCGGACGATCTGGCCGCATTGCAGTACTTGGCTATTGGTGAGATTAAGACAAACGGCTATGCCAGCGCGGAAGAAGTTGACCTCCAAGAAAACCTCTGGATGCCCATCAATCAAGAGTAATTCTTTCTTTTCAGGCTGCTCGCCTGATAGCTCTACTTCCACGGTTAGCCCGCGCATTGACTTAATGCTGCCAGCTTTAGCGTTTTGCTTATTTGTTGTGCTATCCATTACCGTGCCTTAAGTCGTTTCTTTTTCTTCAAACTTACCATAACCTCGCGAAGCCGACGGTCACTTTCGCTGCGCTTGGCACGGTGGTATTCCATCTTGTACATTGTTACCAGTTCTCCGGCACGTTTCTTGGCCACGGCCATAGCGTTAAAGCGGCTGGCATCCTGGGCGAGGCTTGATTCGAGTATAGTTTGGGCAAATGCCAGCGTCATCATAGTAGCTTCCATCTGATCAGCAATTTCGTCTAGCGAGGGCTCAAATATCGTATCTTGGTCAGTGATGAGGTCGTCATCGTGGTCAGCATCGCCGCTCATGGCTCGCATACTTGAGATAAGATCAAGTGTTTTAACATCCTGGACCCCAAGTGAGACGTATTCTTCGTAGTACACGACAATGCCAGAGTACGGCTTGATGGCATTAATAACAGGTTTCACGTCAATATAGCTCTCACTTTCAGGGACCTTAAAGAAGTGCACGAAGTGCACGCCGCGTTGTGTGAGTTGCGTCGCGCCATGGCTACCAAGCACGATGATATCTATGGAGTTCTTATCGTAGCTCTGCATCATGGTCTCGATGAGTCGTTGATCAATATCACCGCTAAGGCCAGCTTCAGCTGAAATGACAATGTATACAGTCTTGCCGTTTTTTTCTTCGCGGGCTGCGCTTGTTATTCTGTCGGCGGGATCGATACGTATGGCGCTATATTGTTCCCAGAGTAAGCGGAAGAATTCCTTGGAGAGTTCAACCTTACTTTTAATTTTGGCTACCTGAGTACTCGCGATGCTTTCAAATACCCCAGTCAGATCCTCCACGGTGGTGATCTGTTCCGTTTCTTTGATAATTGTGCTGGCACGTCTCATTTCTTTGCCTCTGCCTGCTTGGTTGGTTCTGCAGCTTTAGCAGGTGATTG
>JANWHZ010000032.1 GCA_025450135.1 Candidatus Saccharimonadales bacterium | reverse complement strand
TTCATAATTACTGAATCGCGCTTTGCCCATTTCAGCTGGTCGTAAGCTTTTGTGCCCGGCCGCGTAAAGTATCGCCCAATTCCTAGGCTTGTCGTTTGGCTCATAATACCCTCACTTGTATTAGTTAATTAGTTTTTATTGTTTGTTAGAGTTCTGCCGGCAATTGCTCTCATACACTGCCGGACCAGCAAGCTCTCTGCGACTCCAATACATGATTTAGAAATTATTGGAACCGGAGAGAGCTGTTAAGTATCTAGGTCACTTAACAAGATCTTTTGCGCCGCGTTGCTGCTTTATACTCAGTAGCTCTTTCTCGAAACCCGCAATATCTTTGAAACGTCGATACACGCTTGCAAATCGGACGTATGCTACTTCATTCAGCAGTGCGAGACGTTCCATAACCATTTCGCCAATCTTGGATGTCTTTACTTCTGTATCATCACAGGCATAAAGGCATTCCTCGAGATCAGCGACCAGCTGTTCAAGCTGTACGTTGCTAACCGACGTCTTCTCAGTTGCCCGGTACAACCCGGCGAGTAGCTTGTTGCGGCTGAACAACTCACGCGTACCATCGTTTTTCACAACCGTCAGCTGCGGGCGCTCGACACGTTCGTACGTCGTGAAGCGATATTTGCACGCTTCGCACATGCGGCGGCGGCGAATAGATTGGCCATCTGAAGCATCACGTGACTCAATCACTTTTGTATCAACGTGGTGGCAGCGGCTGCATTTCATACCCACACACCTCCTTATTTTCAAACGTAGTAATGTACGAGCGACTGCCTACGGCATATATAGCGCTCTAAGTAATTATGCTAACTCTAGCTATAGCGTTTTAGCAACAAAATTCTGGTGTAATTTAATATACGCTCTCGCGCAATTTACTTCTTATCACTCGATTCATCACCCTGTTCATGCTCGCTGCGCTTAGTAAAGCCTTTTAAGCGCCGCAGGAAGGATGGACGGTCAAGTTCGTCCTCATCATCACTGCTTGGGGATACCGTAGAGGAACCCGGCTGAGTCGGCACTTCTGGCTCGTCATCCAGGGTCCAAATATTCGGCATCGGCTCGTCTGACCTGAGGTCAACGCTCGCGTCAATACTTGGCTTCTGCTCAAGTGAAACGTCAATGTCTGCCATATCAGCCTCGTCTGGCATTGAGCTACCAGCCGTTGTCTGACTGCCTTGCGTGGCCGTAGCTCCTACTGGCTGACGATTTGTAAAATAGGAAGCATCAAAACCGGTAGCTACCACGGTAACAATTACTTCGCCGTCAAGCTCTGGATTAATCGTTGCACCAAAGATAATGTTTGCGTCTGGATCGGCAGCATTTGTGATAGTCTCCGCAGCCGCGTTGATCTCGTGCATCGTTAGATCGTTACCGCCGATAACGTTGAAAAGTATGCCCCTTGCACCGTCGATCGATACTTCAAGTAGAGGTGACTCAACTGCCTGTTGAGCAGCTGCCATGGACCGATTTTCGCCGCTCGCGCGCCCAATGCCCATAAGAGCCGTGCCAGCATTGCTCATAACTGTCTTAACGTCAGCGAAGTCGAGGTTAATAAGCCCGTGTACCGTAATTAGATCTGAGATTCCTTGAATGCCTTGGCGTAAGACATCGTCAGCAACCTTAAATGCCTCCAGCAGCGGTGTGTTTCTATCAATCGTCTGTAGTAAACGATCGTTCGGAATGATGATCAACGTATCGACAGACTTACGCAAATTTTCAATGGCTGTTTCTGCATTACGACGACGCTTTTCGCCTTCAAATGCAAACGGTTTAGTCGCAAATCCTACGACCAGCGCGCCTTGTTCCTTCGCGACTTGGGCAACGATATAACCTGCGCCACTACCAGTACCGCCTCCGGCGCCGATTGTAATAAACACCATATCAGCACCTGTAAGTGCTTTCTTGATCTCGTCGCGGGATTCTTCAGCTGCACGCTGCCCTACCATAGGGTCTGCACCTGCGCCTAAGCCTCGTGTCACATCTTTGCCTATGTGCAATTTAACATCGGCCTGAGAGTTCTGTAGCGCCTGCGAATCGGTATTGATAGCAATATATTCGACACCCTCTATGCCGGCTTCAGCCATGCGGTTTACTGCTGCTCCGCCAGCCCCACCAACACCTACAACTTTAATCTTCGCGAATGTCTCTACTGCCGGTTCAATTGCTTGTGGCATGATATCCCTCTAGTCTCAATTTGTATACAGGCAGTATAGCTTACTACGTAGCTCAGCACAACAATCGGTACGATGTTACTCAAGCCGTTGTCTTGCCGTCGCAGAGTCAATAATTTCTGTCTGCAGCTATAATTTACGGAAGCGACGGAGAAGTCCTTCAATCATACCCATAGTATTGCTCTGCGCCATACCAGGAACTTGCTGATCGGGAAGTAAGAGCATATCAAGCAACATTAAGCCAACAACAGTTGCATAAGACGGATCCTCTACGGTATCTACCAACCCTGAGATCGGTTGTAACTTTCCAACACGAGCTGCAAGCTGAAGCTTCTCTTTGGCGAACTCTGCAAGGCCAGGAAGCTTTGCCGTACCACCGGTGAGTACTACACCACCTGGTAACTTACGAGACCTTTTGATTTTATGCAGTTCACGGTCGACAAAATCAAATAGCTCATCAATACGCGCTTCCGCAATCATTACCACGTCATCCATAGCAAATGTATGATGGGTAGACCCGACTGCAATGGTAGCTGTAGCTTTTCGTACCTGCCCCACATGTGCATGTTCGACTTTTACACGCTCAGCTATGTCCAGATCTGTCTTCAGGCCGATTGCTAAATCATTGGTAATATGCGTACCACCGATAGGTATGACAGCAACGTACTGCACTTCGCCATCCTCAACGACAATAACGTTCGTAGTGCCAGCCCCCACATCAAGGAGAACAGTACCTGCTTCTTTTTGCTGACGGCTTAGCAAAGCTTCTGCTGCCGCTAAGCCAGAAACGGTATGGTGCGTAGGCGTGATGCCAGCTTTCTCGAGAGCGAAGTCCAAGTTGCGCAAGCTTGGTGTTGCAGCCGTAACAATGTGCGCGTCAACTTCAAGCCGCACTCCATGCATTCCTACCGGATCCTTGATGTTGTGCTGGCCATCAAGACTATAGTTTTTAGCAAAGAACTGCACGATCTCTCGATTTGGTGGAAAATTTACGACCGTCGCTGCTTCTTCTACTCGTAAGCGATCTTCGACGCTGATTTGGCTATTGGCTGCGCTAATAGCAATAACACCCTTGGAATCAATACCGCTTACATGAGCGCCGTTCACGTTGACCGTCGCACGTGTAATATGCACACCTGAGATACGTTCAGCTTCAGTCAGCGCTTTGGCTATCGCTTCGGCCGCATCTTCGACATGTGCAACGGTACCCTTTCTCATTCCTATGTTCTGAGCAGCGCCATGACCAATAATTGACAGCTTCCCGCTGCCATTAGGATCCAGCATACCCACAGCGCACCTAACCATGCTCGAACCTACATCAAGGCCAACAAAATGATTGTTCGAAGAATCGCGCATCTTGGGAGTAGTATACTGCTTATTCTTCTCGCTGAGCAAGTCTTGAGCACACCAGTTATACGCTACTGGGTAAGTATCTCAGCTCCTTCATCCGTTATAAGTACCGTGTGTTCAAAATGTGCCGCCCAGGATCCATCAGCGGTAGCAATCGTCCAACCATCATCCTTTAAGCGTATCTTATCAGTTCCGAGTGTAACCATTGGCTCAATGGCAATTGTCATACCCTTTTCTAGCCAAGGTCCTGAGTTATTGCGTCCGTAGTTAGGAATGTTTGGCTCTTCCCAGAGATAGCTTCCAATACCATGGCCCACCAATTCCCTAGGGATACCGTAATTACCTTCTCGCCGAATGGCCTCCTCAATCGCTGCGCTGATATCGCCGACACGAACATGGTCACGAACGGTAGCTATGCCAGCTGCGAGAGAAAGCTTTGTAGTATCTAAGAGCTTGCGGATAGCGGGTCGAGAAGTTTTACCCACCACCACACTAATCGCACCGTCAGTTAATATACCGTCGTACTTGACGCCGAAGTCGAGACCCACAAGATCACCACCCTGTAATATGCGTTTTAAGCTCGGTATGCCGTGTACGATCTCATCATTGATTGAAATGCAAATAACATCTGGAAAACCTTGGTGGCCTAAGAACGCTGGTTTACCCCCGAGTGCACGTAGCTCCATAGCGGCAATATCCGCTAGCTCCTTGGTCGTCATCTCTGGCGTTATCACCCTGGCTATCCTACGTAGTACCTCCGCCAAGATGCGTCCACTTGCACGTGCAGCTTGTATTTCGGTGTAAGTTTTAACTCTAGTTTTCATGAGTAAGGATGTTGGCTTTTGCTAAGCATCGTAGGATGCTCTGGTGTACTTGCTCGACGGTTTGGTCAGCGTTAACACTATAAATTCGGGTTCCGTGTTCCTCGAATAACGACACTATGGGTCCTGACTCACTATCGTAGTCTCTAAAACGCTGGTGAATTGCCTCTTCAGTATCATCAACGCGGTGCCTAAGTTTTAACCGCTCGAGCGTTGCTTCTTTGGATATGAGTAAACGTATAACGATGATCTCTCCACAGTGTTTGTTGCCGGATTCACTCAGCAACCATTTTGTCTGAGAACTATTCCGTGGGAAGCCGTCCAATATCACTTCTTTACTGTGGTCTAGCTTGTGTAATGCTTCAGTTAACAGATTGATTGTTTCCTCGTCACTAATGAGCTTGCCTCTGAAGTAGTCCGGATATTTCCCATCCGCTATTGCTGCCCTGAATAGCTCCCCCGTAGATATCCATGCCCAACCACGTTCCTCAGCCAGCAACTTGCTTTGCGTGCCTTTGCCCGCCCCAGCAATGCCCATAATAACAATCATTGCGACAGCTTCTCTTTTACAATCCGCGCGATGAGCGCGCCGTCAGCCCTGCCAGCTGTTTCTTCTTTAACCTGAGCGATAACTGCCCCTAGTGCTGCTGAGTAACTACCACTATAGCTCCCAATAACTGTAGTAATAATCGACGTGAGCTCGGCCTCGGACAATGGCGTGGGCAGGTATTTTTCGATTACTTGCTTCTCCTGAAGCTCAGCTTCTGCACGCTCATCACTGCCACCCTGCCGATACAAATCCGCGCTCTCTTGGCGCTTCTTGGCTTCTTTTTGTAGGACAGAGATGACTGCCTCGTCAGGCATTTGCCGATCTCGGCTATTGCTAGCAATCTTTGCATAGAGCAATGAGCTTTTTAAGCCCCGCAGTGTAGTAGCCAATACCTTATCTCCCCCAAGGAGTGCAATTTTCAGGTCTTGGTTAATCTTGTCTTCCAGCATAGGTAGTACCTAGCGTTGGCCGAGCTTCATACGTTTTGCTTTAGCATTTTTTTGCTGCTGGCGAAGAATAGCTCTTACGCGGCGATCTCGCTTGCTCTGAGTTTTTTCAAAATATTGACCGCGCTTAACAGCGGTAACAATTCCTGATTGTTGTACTTTGCGACTAAAACGTCGTAATAGGTTTTCTGTCGACTCACGAGAGTCTTTACGGCTTACTTGTATCATCGCAGTTATTGTACCTTAGTCCTATCTGTTTTGACAAGCGGGCTTAAGGGGCAACCACCTTCTTATGGTTCGTGCGCTGGGATTTCAAGACAATACTCTGCAACTCCTTAAAGATTGGGAATTGCTTATTAGTGTAGTAGACTTTCGTATTACCTTGTTTTTCAGAAATGAGAAAACCCGCCTTTTCGAGACGTTTAAGCTCTCGCTGGATATTCCCTGCATCTTCCTTGATCAACTTAGCGAGACCCCGCACATGCGTCTTGAAATCAGGATACTTTGCATAAATTACAATGATTTTTCTTCTTACTCTTGATGTAATAAATATATCTAACATGTGTGTGAATCTCCCGCGTACACTGTTGCTCCCGCTAGGCGCTCCCCTGCTGTTGCATTTTTAATAGTAATGCGTTTCTGACATTACTGCAAGCTATACTATAAAGTGAAGGAAGAGATGCGTTATTACAAAATTTGGGTAAGGTCGGAAAAATATCGAGGCAACGAGGCACTCACCTATAAATATGGCGGTAGCCTTCGACGTGGCCAAATAGTAATACTGCCCTTGAAGAATCAACAGATCTTGGGCGTGATAGTTGAAGAGACTACGCGACCATCGTTTGCTACTAAAAGCGTGACAACAATTCTTGATTTACCGCCATTGCCCGAAACATGCCTCACGCTGGCAACCTGGCTCCAAAATTTCTATGCAAGCCCTGTAGGCGTTATTACAGGCTTATTCTTACCGAGTATGATCCATCTAGGCTACCTAGCTGATATAGATCAACACGCCGACTCAAACCAACAGTTTCGCGAGCAAAGCAAAGCGCCTAGCTTCACTGCCGAACAACAAGCAGCTCTTAGTCGCATTAATACACCAGATACATACATTTTACATGGGCGAACGGGTAGTGGGAAAACACATGTATATATCGAGCTAGCAAGACGGTCCCTTATAAACAATAAATCCGTATTGATCCTTTGCCCCGAGATTGGCCTTACATCGCAGCTGTCTCTCCTGTTTAAGGCTGCGTTTGATACGCGCGTAGTTGTATTGCACTCGCAGTTAACCGCCAAGGAACGTGAAAAAGTCTGGCTTACTATCTTAATAGCAAAACAGCCACTTGTCGTTATAGGGCCACGCTCAGCGTTATTCAGCCCACTTGCCAATATTGGAACTGTTATCATTGACGAAGCACACGATCAGGCCTACAAACAGGAACAACCGCCCTATTATCAAGCAACTCGCGCTGCGTCTCAGCTACGTCAAGCTAGCAACGGTATATTAGTCCTCGGATCTGCGACACCGTCCGTCAGCGACTATTATATGGCGCTTGCTAAAGCTAAGCCTATTTTGCGAATGATTCGTCTCGCGCGTCAGGGCACGAACGCACAACGTAGCATCACCGTCATAGACCTCAAGGACCGCCAAGAATTTTCCCGGTCGCAGCACATTTCTACAACACTTATTAACTCGATTAGCTCAAGCCTTGAGCATAATGAACAAGTGCTTCTCTACCTGAACCGACGCGGCACTGCGCGCGTTACCCTCTGTAATATGTGTGGATGGCAAGCCCTTTGCCCAAACTGTGATTTGCCACTCGCTTACCACGGTGATGCCTTTGAGCTGCGTTGCCATACATGCGGCTACCACATACAACCTCCGCTTAATTGTCCCGCATGTGGTAACCAGTCAATCGCCCTCAAAAGCTTCGGCACAAAAGCGATTGTTGATGAGGCTCAACGTCTATTCCCAGAGGCGCGAATTATGCGATTTGACACTGATTCATCAAAAACCGAACGTCTTGAGCAACAATTTGAACGAATCATAAGCGGAGGCGTTGATATACTTGTCGGGACTCAGATGCTTGCTAAGGGTCTCGACTTGCCTCATCTTAGTACTCTGGGGATTATCATGGCCGATTCCAGCCTATATCTGCCGGATTACACTGCTACAGAACGGACCTACCAGTTGCTGACCCAGGTCATAGGACGTATAGGACGAGGACACATTAATAGCCGGGCTATTGTCCAAACGTATTACCCAACCAGCCCTTTGATCCAAGCAGCGCTTGAAGACGATTGGGATAGCTTCTACAACCGTGAAATTACCGAAAGAAGCCACTACCAGTTCCCACCCTTCAGCTATCTGCTCAAGCTTAGCTGCCGGCGGACAACACAGCTGGGAGCAGAACGAACCGCGCTCAAATGCGCTAAGCTATTCAGCGAAAGTGGCCTACACATCAAGGTTGAAGATCCCGCCCCAGCCTTTCATGAAAAAGCGAGCGGTCGCTATCAGTGGCAAATAGTGATCAAAGCAAAAAGACGCAGTGAGCTTTTGAAAGTCCTCGACCTACTTCCTAGCGGATGGAGCTACGACCTCGACCCTACAGATTTGCTCTAGGGTTTTCAGCTAATCTGTTCGTAAGTTATACTGGTCACAACATGACAAAAGATGACGTTATTACGCTTCCCCATCCCAACTTACGCCTAAAATCGAAAAAGGTTGGTGTAATTACTCCAGAGATCCTCCAGATAATTCAGGATATGAAAGACGCTACTATCAGTTGGGACGAAAGTCGTGAGCACGAAGTAGGGGTTGCTTTAGCCGCAGTCCAAATCGATCGCCTCTATAAAATTGTTATTATCCGTAATAATTATGACAACAAAAACGATTTCACGTTCACCGCTTTCATTAATCCAACTATCACCAAACTCGAAGGAACTATAGAAGAGGATTATGAAGGGTGCTTAAGTGTCAAAGATTTGTATGGCAAGGTACCTCGCCATACAAAGGCACGCATTAAAGCCCTAGACGAGCATGGCCGCGAATTCAGAGTAACAGCCGAGGGGTTTCTGGCTCGCATCTTTCAGCACGAAATAGACCATACTGAGGGCAAACTTTTTATTGATCACATAAAGGATAAGGAAGATGCCTTCTATAGGCTATCCGACGATGGAAATTTGACGCAGCTCGATTATGCTACAGATATAAAGAGCAATAAAGTGTTGTGGAAATAATATGGGCACTCAATTTACAACAGTGTTTTTCGGCAGTGGACCAGTTGCCCTGAATAGCCTCAAATTACTACAAGAGCGATTCACGATTGAGGCCATTATCACCAAGCCAGCTACTCAGTCAGTGATGCAGTACTCATTTCCTTCCACACGAGTCTACACAGTATCAAATCGAGCCGAACTTGATCAACTCATTACAAGCAACAATTTCAGAAGCACATTCGCAATTCTAATTGACTTCGGCATTCTTATCAGCCAAAGCGTAATAGACGCATTTCCGCTAGGTATTATCAACAGCCATTTTAGTTTATTGCCTGAGTGGCGAGGTGCCGATCCGATTACATTTTCGATTCTAAGTGGGCAAGCGATAACAGGG
>JANWHZ010000031.1 GCA_025450135.1 Candidatus Saccharimonadales bacterium | reverse complement strand
GGCTACGGCGGGACTGGCTCGGGCTCAGCCCCGGGGACTGGTGGTTCGCCGTACGGATCGGCCTTCGCCCCTGTCGATCTTGGTTCTGGTGGCGGTTGTGGTAACGCCAACGCTGGCGGGGCGGGTGCCTCAGCAGTTAAGATTGTGGCCAGTGCTACCGTCACCGTAAGCGGCACACTAAGTGCAAATGGCGCAAACGGTGCCGCCGGAACTTGGGGCAGCGCGGGCGGTGGTGGAGCGGGCGGGAGTATATACATTATATGCGCTTCATTTGCAGGATCAGGGACTATCACGGCCAATGGTGGCGCGGGCGGTAATTCTGGGTCAAACTATGGTGGCAATGGCAGTGGTGGCCGTATTTATGTCGCCTACTCATCCTCTAATACCTACACCGGCAGTCTCACGGCTAATATGGGCACTGGGGGTACTGGTGGCATCGCCGGCACTAACGTCCTCGTCAATAGCAGCACCAACGACTTATACATCAATAGCAGTCAGGCCTGGAATGCCAACCCGGCCCTGGAAGGTTCTTCATTTTCGTACCACAACATTACGGTAGCCTCTGGTGTCACTTGGACCATGAACAGCTACTACACAAATAATACTAACGGAGTAGGCCAGACATTCAGTGTCGTAAACTTCACGGTAAATAGTGGTGCACAAGTAAGCGCCGATGGAACTGGCTATGCTGGGGGTGCTGCTACCTTAGCGGGCTCAGGCCCTGGTGCCGGTGGTGCCGGTGGTGGTGGCGGTGCCGGTGGTGGTGGTAGCTATGGGGGCGCGGGAGGTTCCTGGGGCCCCGGTGCAGCTGGTAGCACATATGGATCACCGCTTGCTCCTACTGACCTTGGTTCCGGTGGCGGTGGCGGTTCCGGTGGCGGTGGCGGTGGCGCCGGTGGCGGTGCGATAAGAATTATCGCAAATGGAACAGTGACGATTAGTGGCACGATCTCGGCAAATGGACTCAGCGGTAGTGGTTGTGCAGGTGCGGGCGGCTCGGGAGGTTCTGGTGGTAGCATCTTTATTACTTCTGGCTCATTTACTGGCAACGGTACTCTTACGGCTAGTGGTGGCAGCGCCGGCTCGTGCGATAGCGGTGGCGGTGGCGGCCGCGTTGCTATTTGGTATGACTCGAATTACAGCTGGACCGGTACGACTCTCGATGCTGCCCATGCAGCTGCGCTTGGTGCTGCAGGAAGCAACGGCAGCAACGGTACAGTCAATGTTACTCACCACGCGTTGGCGGATCGGAGCATCACTATGAATAGCTCTGTTTCAGGCGCGTCGTCAGTTAGCTATGAGGTAGTATTCAAGCCTGCAGCCACTACGACAATTGGTGGTATCGTGGTTGACATATGCGATGACACACCCGTTTTTGGTACGGCTACCTGCACATACCCAGCCAGTTTCGACTGGGGTGGTGCCGCACCGAGTCTCGCCGTTAATAGTGGTATGGGTAGCGGTTGGACAGCTGCTGGAGTACAAGGCGGTGCTGGGTCGGGCGTATCGCAGGTGCTGGAGCTATCCAATTCGACACCTCAAACCGTGACAGCAGGCGTACCTATTGATTTCACGGTTTCGAGTGTCACAAATCCGAATACTATTAATCATACGTTTTATGCGCGAGTGGTTACTTTCAATACCTCAGGGCATATGACCAGTGAGTATACAGTTTCAAGTACAACAAGAAGCGGCAATTTGCAGGACTCGCTAGACAACGGCGGCTTTGCGCTCTCGACGAGTCAAGGCATATCCCTGACTTTTAAAGTTGCCGAGACACTCAGTTTTTGTATTTCTGGCAGTGTGATCGGTGGCAATTGCAGTGGTACTACCAGCCCAAATATTACACTAGGGCATGGTTCGCCATCTGTACTTGATACTTCAGCTGTCGATAAAGCAACTGTCTATGCACAGGCATCGACTAACGCCTCACTCGGGCTCGTCGTACGTGTTAAAAACGCAAACAGTGCTGCATCCTGTGGAGGATTGAGCATTAATAGTGGAGCAAGCTGTGGTATCCCGGCTGTTAACACTTCATGTGGTGGTAGCTGCAGCGCAACCACTATTACTGCAGGGACGGCAGCAGTTGGATTTTGTGTGCTGGCTGGTAGTGCCAATACAACTCCCCAGGCGCCATACAATGGTGCGAACTGTGGCACTACAGGGACAACGTATGGTCTTGACGATACAACAGCAACGAGTGTTAGGAGCACGTTCGGCAGTCCGGTATTCGTCAGTACCGGCCCGATTAATCAAGAGAGCGATATGCTCACCTTTGCCGCCACAGCGTCCTCGATCTCGTCCGCCGGTCTCTACACCGGCACCTACGTTTTCATTGCGACTGGTACATTTTAGACTGTGGATAAATCAACTATTATGACAACTTTAGTCTTGCCTAGTGTAGCGTAAGCGTGATAAAGTCTCGTTAGTAATAGTCGTAAGACATTAAACAAACAGTAAGAAAGATAAAGATGAAAATAATATTTCACCGCTTAGCAAGAGGCATATATATTGCAGCCGCCATTGCAGTTGGTGCTGTAGCACTTGTGCCTGCGCTTGAGGGCACGGTATTCGCCAACGGTCAGGTCACGACCAGAAGTATTGAAATGAGTGATTCATCACCGGGCACGACGAGTGTGACTTATAAAGTAACATTTACACCCGCGACGACCATAACTAACCCGGATGTTATTATCGATTTCTGCTCGAACAGCCCTATTATCGGTGACAGCTG
This sequence comes from Candidatus Saccharimonadales bacterium, assembly GCA_025450135.1. Taxonomy (GTDB): domain Bacteria; phylum Patescibacteriota; class Saccharimonadia; order Saccharimonadales; family UBA4665; genus JANWHZ01. The sequence goes on along the minus strand of JANWHZ010000031.1, from coordinate 4,905 downwards.
TACGGCAACCGCTGGTACGGACGTACCTAACATGTCGAGCGCTTCCGCGGGTGGTAGCTGGACACTGTCGACAATCGGTAGCAACCGTGGTGTCAAGTTAACGACTTCAACAGTTACATTTACGAACGGTACTCCAGTTACAATTACCCTAACCGGTGTAACGAATCCGTCTAATACCGCCTCGTTCTATGGCCGCATTTTAACCTATACGACAGGTACAGCCGGCAGTGCGACTTCTGCCGCGCCTGGCAGCTATTCGGACTACGGTGGTATTGCTTTATCAACGGCACATAGCGTAACAATTACAGCCAAAGTTATGGAAACACTCTCATTCTGTGTATACCCGGACAGCTTTAGCTGTGGTACGAGCCCTGACTTTACGATTGGCCACACCGTCGGTGGCACTACAATCATCGATAGCTCCGCAGTTGACACATCGCTGACTGACTTCAGTCTATCAACGAATGCTTCTGGTGGTGCAACGGTGCGGCTGAAAGGCGATACGCTCAAATTCGGCACCAATAGCATCCCAGCTGCAGGTGCCTCAGCTATTACATTCACGGCAGGAACAGCTGACTTCGGCGTGCGCGTCTCAACGGCCGGTAGCTGCACCGCAACCTCCCCATACGATGGTGGCTCAGGTACGCAGTACGCCTTTAATACCACAAATACTACCAGTACATACGGCGATGGCATTTGCTCGACTGCTGGCGCGGTAAGTTCCTCGGTATCAAAACTCACTTGGGCAGCCACCGCCGCCAACACCACCCCAGCCGGTGTCTATACCTCGACTGAAGAGTTGATCGCGACTGGTACGTTCTAAGGTACAATTGAATGAATGAAGAGGGTAGGCAGCCAAGTCCGTAGCGTCCGTAGCTCACGATTGGCGCGCTTGCTCCTAGTAGTCCCGTGTATTCTTGCGGGGCTACTGCTATTTTTTACTCCGGTGTATGGCGCGGAGCTGCCACAGCGGAGCGTTCTCATCAGTGATGACAATGCTAGTGCCATTGCGACATATCTACTTACCTTTACGATCCCCTCCTCAGAAACTCTCGGCTCCATCAAGCTGCAGTTTTGCTCAAATGATCCGCTTTTTAGTGATCCCTGCATGGTGCCAGCTGGTTTTAATATTTCCGCGGCGACGCTAAGCGCACAAGCTGGTGAGACTGGCTTCTCTATCTATGGGCCGGGGACCAATACTAACACCATGATTCTCAGTCGTGTGCCTAGCGTGGCGCTTGCCGGCGGAGTAACATATACCTTCACAAACGTTACGAATCCTAGTTCGGCCGGCTCGTTATATGCACGCCTAGAGACATTCGCGACGAATGACGCAAGCGGAGCCGATACAGATTCCGGCGGCATTGCGCTAAGTTTCAACGGCCAGATAAATATAAGTACGACAGTACCGCCATTTCTGCTTTTTTGCGGTGGGGTAACCATTGGCGGGTTTGACTGTAACAATGCGAGCGGGAACTATATTAACTTCGGCAATGTAAGTAGCAACGCTACGAGCAGCGCTCAAAGCCAGCTACTGACTACGACCAATGCAGCCAATGGCTACACCATCACCGTGTTCGGGCCGACGATGACATCGGGCAATAACATCATTTCCGCCCTTGTTGCATCGGATGTAGCTCGGCCAGGTACGGCGCAGTTTGGGCTCAACTTGGTAGCCAATGCTACGCCCACGGTTGGGACTGATCCAGTTGGTCCAGGCCATGCGGTGCCGCTAGCGAATTACGCACAGCCGGACTTCTTCCGATTCCAGTCTGGCGATGCCATCGCTTCTGCAAGTACCTCGGATGACTATAGAAAACTTACGGCAAGCTACATTATCGACATTACTTCGAACCAGCCAGCTGGTGTCTATGCCTCAACGCTCACCTACATTTGTTTGGCAAACTTCTAGCGCTTTGTTACTATGAATACATCTAAAGAGGGAAACAGAAAGTATGATGAGGCGTTTCTTAGCGCAAGTGTCGGTGGGCATAGTATCAACCCTGCTTGTCGGTGTGGCAGCAGTACTGCCTGCAGCAGCTGACACATCCAGCCAGAGCGGCAACGGGCTCAAAGTCTCGCCTGTAGTGACGAACTTAACGATCAGCCCGGGTGAATCGCAAGTGGTAACGGTCTACGTCCAGAACGTTACGAAGTCTACAGTAACGTTGCAGGCGCTCGTGAACGACTTTACTGCTGGCAATAATGAAAGTGGTCAGCCAGCGCTACTCCTCGACCCCAATCAATATGCGCCATCGCACAGCCTAAAACGGTATGTTGCCCCAGTTGGCAATTTTACGCTCCAGGCAGGTGAAGAAAAGGGCGTTGTCGTAACCGTTGCCATCCCTAAGGATGCGATTGGCGGCGGATATTACGGTGCGGTACGCTTCGCACCCGCTTCATCGAGTAGCAATAATAGCGTTTCATTATCAGCCAGTGTCGGCTCGTTAATCCTAGTCAAAGTACCTGGTAATTACAAAGAAGATCTCAAGCTCGCTAGCCTCGATGTCCGCACCAGTCCGGAAGACAGCCCGAAGGTAGTCTTCACGAGTGGAGATAATCTTGTGGCGGCAGTTCGCTTCCAAAACGATGGCGACGTGCAGGAGCAGCCATTCGGCAAGGTTGTACTGAAGCAGGGGAGTACCGAGCTTGCGTCATATGAAATTAACAACACGACACCACGCGGAAACGTGTTGCCTAATAGTATTCGTAAATTTACCGTTAACCTCACAAAAGTTGGCGCCTTCGGTCAGTATACAATCATGGGTAACTTTGGCTACGGTTCGAGCGGCCAACTATTGAGCGGCCAAACAACCTTCTACGTTATTCCGCTCGGGCTCATTATCGTAGTCGTTATTATCTTGTTGCTCATTGTCTTCGCGATATTCGGCCTGCCACGTCTGATCCGCGCCTACAATCAACGAGTCATCCAGGGCGCTTCCAGACGGTAGCCTTTCGTAAATAACTTGTTATTTTGGCGGGCTTTGGCTAACGTGGGTAGAGGAGCATAAGCAGTACACGATATGAACCGGCTGAAGCGTGCTATAGAGATGCTGATTGCAGTTGCAGGGATACTTGTTATTTCGACAGTACCGGTCGCGGGACTTGGCTCGACGCAAAATCCGCAGTCAAGCTCGCTAGGCCTTGAAGCGACCGTACCGGGTGCCGCACCGACCCAAGCGGCGACCATCGGTACCCCTGCGAGTGGGCAGGTATTTAACACAATTCCAATTACGGTGGCCGGACTTTGCAAAACTGGGCTGCTCATAAAAGTGTTCTCTAATAATGTTTTCGTAGGGTCTGTAACGTGCACGAATGGCAGTTACAGCCTCAAAGTCGATCTATTCAGCGGACGCAACGACCTGGTTGCACGAGTGTATGATGCACTCGACCAACAGGGGCCAGATTCAAACGTCGTATCGGTGACTTTCAACGACGCGCAATTTATCCAGTTTGGAACTCACGTCACGGCATCGAGCAACTATGCTCGTCTCGGTGCCGATCCTGGATCGGTGCTGTCGTGGCCAGTTATTATCAGCGGCGGCAGATCTCCATATGCCCTGAGTGTGGACTGGGGCGACGGTAACGGGAGTGATCTGCAGACTGTTGCGTTTGCTGGGCAAATCAACATTACCCATACGTATACGCAAGCTGGCGTCTACACCATAGTAGTCAAAGCTAGTGATGCGAATGGAACATCGGCGTATCTGCAGCTCGTTGGCGTCGGCAATGGTAAGATTGGCGGTGCGCTCAATAACGGCGGCCAAGGTACCACAGTAACTAAGAATGTCGTCTTGTGGCAGCCGCTGGTTATCGCATTCCCGCTTATGCTCCTGGCGTTCTGGTTAGGCCAGCGCTACGAGCTCTTTACTATCCGCCGTTCGATTGAGGCCAGCCGCGATCAGTCCTAAGCAGCCACTGTTCGCCCGTGTTTCTTGTGACCGAGCTCTTCATGGATGACCGTCAGCATGGTGTTTGCCCAGAGTGTATATCCGAGATCCGAGGGATGAAAATTGTCGCTGCTAACTGCTTCTGGAAAGCGCAACGCGGTTGTGGCACTCTCTTTAAATGTATCTACGAGTACCACATCGTGTATCTGCGCAGCTCGCGTGATAATACTGTTGTACTGCTGAATCCGTAGCCGTACGACCGGTTTAACTGACCCCGGGATGCGTCGATGAAATGAAAAGTCAGGAACGTTAGTCATCACAATCAAGGCCGAGGTATGCTCACGCAGCGTCTGTAGCAGCCGTTGCAGATCGGCGCGAAAGAGTCGCAAACTTGTCCGTTTGATGACGTCATTTGCACCGATCGACAGCGTAATCAGCTGCGGATGGGCCTCGACTGCGCTATTCAGTTGCGTGGTAACGACATCACTAACTCGTGCACCGCCTTTGCCAAAGTTGCGATAGTCAACCGGCGCGTAATGCCGGCTCAGGTCGCTGTATACCAGTGACGCATATGATCTGCTCGGATGCGACGCTCCAATACCTTCGACTGTACTGTCGCCGAGAGCCACATACACGAATGGCGACCGTGATCTGCGGAATATCCGTCCAAACTGAGAACACAAGCGGTCATAGAATTGACGCAACGACATACCTTTCATAGTACAAGTTTCCGCAGATTGAGATGTGGAGTAAGTTACAGTAGTTTGCTAAAATAGTACGGCTATGTCGAAAAAAGTGTTTGTCGGAATGAGTGGTGGTGTCGACTCGTCAGTAACAGCGGCGCTGCTCAAAGAGCAGGGTTACGATGTCACAGGTGTATACATGAAGAACTGGAGCAAGGACTTGCCCGGCATGCACTGCCCCTGGAAAGAAGACTATCAGGATGCAAAACGCGTAGCTGTGCAGCTTGGCATCCCATTTACGGTCTATGATTTCGAAACAGAATACCGACAGC
>JANWHZ010000030.1 GCA_025450135.1 Candidatus Saccharimonadales bacterium | reverse complement strand
GGTAATCAGCCAATAACGGCTTCGGATTTAGTGTTCATGCTGCCGGTGCTAGCGTACTTCTGGCCCCTGTTAGTCGTTAATAAGTTTGCGGAGGATTCGTATACCTATTTGTCGAAAGATGATAGACGGAACTATAGCGTGCTTGTGATCGGCTTGAATGGGCTTCTATTTATTATGTGGCTACTCGCATTCCTTAGCGGAGGTATCCCGCTTGCTGCAGCACTTTCCACGGCGGCCGCATTTGGATTTAGTGTATATGATCTACTGCGACTGATTAACGGTCTGCAAAAGACGAGTGAATTAAACCGTGTGGTTTGGCTGCACGTGTTCCTCCCGTTCTTTGTCGCAGGTGCTATATGGACGCTACCAGTTATATACACTCATTGGCAGCTGGTTCCGAATCCAATTGCCGTCTTCTTTATTATGAGGGCGATATTGTCGGCTGTCGACAGGCCTCTGACGAGTTAATATCTATTAGCCTTATACGTCAATTAGATCGGGTTATACATCACCAGTCGCAGTGAGTACCGCTGTGGTAATGGCCTCGTATGGTTTGGCAGGGTTTTGAAGCCACCAGACAGCCGTGTGTGACGCAACAGCAACTCGCCAGATGTCTTTATCCGTTACAAGCTTGGTAGTGCTGACCTGCCCGCTGGATGCGACGATAATCGTTGCGAGATGCTTCACAACAATGTTGATTGGGTACATACGCGTCAAATTGTGCAGGGCTTCGACGAGTCGCAGTAAGTCCATGCTAAATACAAACGGCTGCGGGAATTTGGCGGTCGTAGCTAATTTTTGTAACTGGGCAAAGCTGACCACAAGTGTTGTCTCGGGCCGGGTAATCAACGCCTGTGGCGCCAGGGTAAAGTAGTCAGCCGCATCTTTCGTGATGGTGAGCTGGCCATGGTAAGCCGCAGTGAATTTCTCTAGGAGAATTGCAGTTTCAGAGTTCCGTCCCAGATCACCGGCTAATAGTACCCCGTCTGCCCATAGAGCATGGGGCAATAGCTCACCGAGCGCGCTCTGGCTGAAACTGCCGCTCGGTGTGCTAGCAGCGTAGTCGCCTGTCTCGAGAACACCGCCGACAAGTCGTTTGGTCGCATTCGGCAAGAGAACGTGGGCTATCCCGATGCCGGCCTTCACTGTTTCGTTATATGCTTCGGCTGGCGCTGCAAAGCCAAATAAGTTGCCTCCGATGATCAGTAGTTTCCCAGCTAGCGCCCGGTTCTCGGGCTGGCTCCATAGCAGGTCCGAAAAGAGTGGTTTGCTACCTGTCTGCTTCTGCCAGTAGGCGTCACTTTGCATAACTATATTATCGGCGAGAATCGCGGAATACCCAACTACATTTGTATTTATGTGCTAGTTATTCTATTACATGTACATAATAGCAAGTGAGGCCACCGAAAGTGCCACGTCCACGCGATAGGAATGAAATGCCTGAGGATAACGTCAGCGAAGACGACGTCACCTATGGGCTCCAATCGGGTTTTAGGCATCAGAACTTGGAGTGTGTTAACTGTCCATTTAACCGTAGTGATATGGCAGTTTGTTTAGGTATCGGTCGGTTAGCAAATCCAGACATCGAAGACGCGGTACTACGCGCAGAGCTACTGTCAGCTATTCAAGAGCGAATGGATGGGTGCCCAGAAGGGCCAGCGTTTACGGTTCACGATGCTTCTGATGCGGCCGTCGGTATGTTTTGGCTTGCCGGTCGGCTATGATGCAGGCTGACGACGGTGCTTCTTACGACTCTCCTGACGAGTAGCCGCAGATAGCGTTGCTATAGCTTGATGGTAATAGATACCGGACAGTGATCAGAACCCATAACTTGCGGATGGATATCGGCGGCTTTGACCTTATCTTTTAGACGTTCCGAGACTAGGAAATAGTCGATACGCCAGCCGACGTTCCGTGCTCGGGCGTTGGCGAAATGGCTCCACCAAGTATAGTAGCCGTTTCCTTCTTTGAACATCCGCAACGTATCGACATAGCCGGCATCGAGGAAATGCTGAAAGCCTTCACGCTCTTCGTTGGTGAATCCTTTCTTGCCAACGTTTGGTTTCGGGTTAGCTAGGTCGAGCTCGGTGTGTGCAACGTTGAGGTCGCCGCAGAATATAACTGGTTTGGACATTTCTAGCTGTTGCACATACTCCAGAAACACTGGGTCCCAGTGCTTGTATCGTAGGTCTAGCCTGGATAGATCGTCCTTGGCGTTCGGCGTGTAGACCGTCACGAGCCAGAATTTGTCGTACTCAGCGGCGGTTATGCGACCTTCAGTGTTTGGGTCGCCATAGCCGTCGCCGGCCATGTCGTATTTTTGTCGGAGATGATCAGGCAAACCGTTAATAACAGTGTGCGGCAGCGGCTTTGTGAAGATAGCTGTCCCGCTATAGCCCTTTTTCTCCGCCGAATTCCAATATTCGGTATACTGCGGCAAGTCTATTTCGGCTTGGCCGCGCTCAGCCTTCGTCTCTTGTAAGCAAAGGATGTCCGGGTCATCATCGGCAATAAACTGCTGGAGCATGCCCTTTTTAACTACGGCGCGGATGCCATTGACGTTCCATGAAAATATTCTCATAGGATTAAGTATAGCAAGCGTGCTACAATGCTGCCGATGTACAAACGTGTGTTGCTTAAACTATCTGGCGAGCAGTTAGCTGGTAAGTACGAACACGGTATTGATACCGACTTTGGCGCTTGGTTAGCCCGCGAGGTCAAACAAGTGGTGGAGGCGGGCATTCAAGTAGTAATCATGGTTGGCGGCGGTAACTATGCCCGCGGGACGCAACTCGCGGGGCATGGCATTCAGCGCGTGACGGCTGATCAGATCGGTATGCTGGCGACAATGATGAACGCGTTGGCACTCACCGATATCTTTGAGCACGAAAACGTGGCGACGCGGTGCATGACGAATGTATATGCCGAGCAATTAGCCGAGCCGTACGTGTTTCGCCTAGCACTGGAGCATTTGGAGCATGGGCGTGTCGTGATTGTGGCTGGCGGCATCGGGCGCCCTTATCTCACGACCGACACTGCCGCTCTAGCAGTCGCGCTGGAACTTAGCTGCGACGTTGTCATGAAGGCGACTAAAGTTGATGGTGTGTACGACAAAGACCCAGCTCAGCACGCTGACGCAAAGCGTTATGAGGTTCTATCGCTCCAGGAAGCGATTGCCAATGAGAAAATTAAGGTCATGGACCGTGCTGCGCTTGGCTTAGCGTTTGAGCACAACTTACCGATACTTATCTTTGATGCGCTCCAGCCAGGTAACATTCTGCGTGCTGCCCGCAGCGAAACGGTAGGAACAGCAATCAGGCATCCTTAAAGGCCACATTGTTTAGCGATTTTCAATACATCGGAAGTATGAATGAGTAGCGACGATCCAGGGGACAGGCTTAGGCAGTTGTTCGAACCGACGCGTGATCTGACGGCCGCTGAGCAGCACGTACTGGGGGAGCTTGCTGGCATAGGTGTTGATACTGACCTTGTTCAAAGGCAACTTATGGGGCGCTTTCCTCGTGATGCAGTGGGTGAGGAAATGCTTGATGCGGTTCGTGACGGCGGCCAGGAGTGGCCTGCCACGCCTGATCAACGAGACCAGGTGCTCTATTCCGACGCGCAACGACATCGCCCGGTAGTAGTCGTACGCTATGAGGCTCGGCAGAATGCCAGACCGTTGTTGCTTGTTAATCAGCCGCTTACGGCATGGAGGATTGGCCAAGACTATCGGCTGACGTCTGTAGAACAAGTACGATATGCGGCAATAGTGCTGCCCGAAGAGGGCGAGGCGAGCCCTCTTGATGTCAGAACGGTTGCGTGGGGGCGTGATGTGTTGGGCCCACAGACAGTCACGGTAGGTAGGCGGTTTCATGAAGTTGCTTTGCTAGCCGACCCAGCATACAGGCTCCCTGCTGCGGCCAGTGATCAGGGCCAAGCAATTTTTAACGCTCTGTATGGTATGCGGCCGTCAGAAGTAGAGACGATTGATGATGGGCGTATAGCAGGGCTGCTAAACCTGGCATTTGCGGCTCACCCCGAGGCGATGGTTATGAATGGTCAGGCAAATGCCGCACCAAGGTGCGTGGCGCTTGCTGTGGATCGCTTTAAGGTGCTTGGTCTCGACCGGGAAGTAAACACTGTCTTGGGGTTATCCCAAGCGGCCATCGACAGGGCGGCGGCTGCAGCCGCCGCTGGTAGACCGGCTGAGTTTGATCGATGTGTGTGCGATGCGCTACGGTCACGGTTCAGCTCTACTGCACGAGACCAAGCCGTCAGCCTTGAGTATGGATCACTGCGTATGCATAGCGAACCAGACTCTCATGATCGCTCTGGCATGTCTATGCTCTTTATATTTTCCTATACGGCTGCTGACGGTCAGGAGCATACGTTGCCACCGTATTCGATTCGCGTAGATCAACTCTGATCGTAATCGTGACTCTGGGTAGTAGTCAGGTCACTGGCGTCGAGCACGACGTGAGCACCTGGCTGTGTTTGGCCGCTTAAGATCCGCGCTGCAATAGTATCTTCCACGGTACGCTGTAATTCACGTCTGAGCGGTCGAGCACCGAGGCGCGGGTCATAGCCGGCATGGACGATTTTTTCAGCCGCTGCAGGTGTAAGCTCCACGGATATATTCTGCGCTGCCAATGTTTTGTTCACTTCGTTAAGCATGAGGGTCACTAGTTGCACTAACTCTTCTGGTTTCAGGGGTCGGAAGATCACGATTTCGTCAAACCGGTTTAAGAGTTCAGGCTTAAACTGGCCACTGCTGATCAGATTGTTTATAAACTCCTCTTCGAAACTGCTTAGTGCTTCCCCGCGTCCTACACGTTCACGGATTTCATTGGCGCCAGCGTTGCTGGTTGCGATGACCACGGCATCTTTGAATGATGCTGCTCGGCCGCCCGTATCAGTCAACTTACCTTCATCGAGTAGCTGGAGGAGTAAATTGAGGACATTGGGATGCGCTTTTTCGATTTCATCGAGGAGCACGACGCAAAACGGCTGTTGGCGGACAGCCATAATCAGGCTGGCCTGTTCGTTTTCACCGCTCGAGAGCAACCGGCTGACGTCGTTTGGCTGCTGGTACTCGGTCATATCGAGTCGGATCATATTCGTTTCGGCGCCAAAGTAAGTCGCGGCGATGGATTTTGCGAGCTCAGTTTTACCGACCCCTGTCGGTCCTAGGAACAAGAAGCTGCCAATCGGTCGGTTTGGATTTGCCACCCCTGCTCGTGCCCGTCTCAGGGCGTTGGCGACTACACTTACTGCATGCGACTGGTTGATCATGCGTTGGTGAATAGCGTCTTCCAGGTGAAGCAGCTGCTCGGCTTCGGCAGGTTTGGCAGCGCCGACTCGCACGCCACGTGTTTGCTCAATAGCGGCCTGTACTGACTCTTTCGTGACGACACTTTGCAACGCATGAGACATAGCTTGTTCAAGGAGCCTGATGGCCTTGCCGGGATAAGCTGTATCCTGGTCGTAACGGCCACTGAGGTGGTATGTCTCGCGTAGTGACTCGTAGGTAATAACGAGATGATGCCTGGCTTCTAGGCCACTAGCCGTATCTTCGAGCACGTGCATAACATCTGTTTCAGACGGTTCGTGTAGTATCACTGGGCTGAGCATACCGGCAAACGACCCGTTATTCGTCTTCAGCTGCTGGTAGTCGTGCGGTGTCATGGCGAGTACCAGCTGCACGGCGTGTGATTGCAGCACTGGCTGTAACACTTGGGTAATGTCGAACGACCCTGTCCCTTGTTTAAAGAATAGCTGGGCATCGTCTAGAAACAATATGATATGTCCGGCGTGGAGAGTCTCTTGTAATAAGCTAACGACGGTATATTCAAGCTCGCCACCACCACGAGCATTGGCCAAGATCATAGAAGGATTGAGACTAATGATCTGGCGATGTTCCAGGTGTGGGTCACGATCTTCTTGTAATAAAAGCTGCGCTAGTGCGTAGACATGGCTGGTTTTCCCGACTCCCGGTTCTCCGACAAGGGCTACGGCGCTTGCACCTTGCGAGAAGGCATTCTTCATGGCCTGTACACCGTCTGATTCCATGAGCCAGCCGTAGTGTGCTCCGCCTCGTTCAAGAGCTAAGCTAATGTTCTCGCCGTACTGGTTAAGTCGGGGGGTGAAGCCGTTGGCCCAGTCACGCCCAATCCCACCAAAGTAAGGTCGCGGGGTGTGGAGAGCTTCTATGAGACGGTTTTCCCAAGCCAGTACCTGATCAACGTCGTCCGCAGATGACTTTATATGCGTCAGCGCAGCTATGACAGTAGGAGATGTTTTAAGGAGTGCCGCTGCAACGTGCCCAGGCTCGATGCTGCGGTTTTTCGTGCCGTCAGCCAATTGCTCTACCTCTTGCCAAACGGCTGGCATGTCCTTGTCGGATGTACTTAGGTGTTCGGCGATAAGATCGGCTGGCAGGAGCAAATGGTTGGTGATAAATCGTACCTGCCAATTCTCTTCTAACGCGCGCCACACTATCGCAGGCGATAGAGAGTGGCCGGCCTTAAGCCTACCAAGCGCTTCTCCTGACAAGCGGCCGTCAAGGCGGCTTCCTTCCGGCGGCAATTGCCTAAGATCGATACGATACCAGATTGCCACCATAAAGCAGAGCGTCGCGGCGGCACCTGTTAGTAGCGCCCAGTGTCGAGTGGTAAGCGGTAATAGAAGATAGAGCAATAAGCCTGCGGCTATAAACATAGCAGCAATGTAGAGGCCAGCTTCAAAAAAGTGATCGCCGAGCCTCGTGGCGAGCCGAGCTTTCTGAGCTCGGAGGCTGGCTAGATTTAGCGATTCTTGCGTGTCACTCATCCCAGGATTCCTTTTATAAGTAGCACGATGCCGAAAAGGGGGATACACGGCCATGCCACGACCCAAACCACACCGAGGCAGCATGCCAGCGCTTCCATGGTTAAGGCAGTGAGCAGCACGAGGATACGGACGACAAAGCCCACCGCGCGGCTGACCATATTGTCGGCCATGGCGCGCAATTTAGCATCCAAACTTGCCCCAGGGTAACTAACGATACGTTTCCAAGGTGAAAAGAGTGTGCGTAGCAGAATTGGCACCGAAAAGAGCCGTGAGATACCGGTTATCATTGCCTCAAGGCGAGCAATTGTAGCAGCCCAACCTTTGCCGTACCACCAAGTTACTAACGAGAGTGCAAGCATGGCGTTATTGTATCATCCCTGGCGTAGGCGGGACCGAAGCTCTTCGGAGTTGAGTGGTGGTTTAGGCGGTGCAGTGACGGGGCTTACGACAACCGTATTTGCTAGTGGGGTATGTGGTATAGCAACGCCGCGATTAGTTACTGGTAGCTTGGGGAGATGTAATACTATACTTTTTGTTCGCATCGCGAAAGCAACACCAGCACTAATAAGTACACACATTGCCACACTAGCAGCGACAAGCAGCATAAGCCAACTAGACTCGTCGGCTATTACTTTGAGCGCTATCAGTTGAGGCTTGGAGGCATCACTGCTGATCTCTACAATCTGTGCGTCGGTTGAGCCGTTTACACGCACTACAATTGTTGTCAATCCTGCCGGCAAGTTCTTGAGTGTTGCTTTTCCTTGTGTGTCTGTTGCAGCGGTATTGGTGTTCCAGCTAACCCGTGCACCAGCGAGAGGCTTGTGGGTTTGTTTATCAGTAACGAGAAATGTTACATCTAGCCCGACCGTAGTGAGCGTCTGGTCATTGCTGCTTGCAAGATTGCCTGCCTGATCGGTACTTTTGATGGCAAAATGATACTGCGTAAGAGGAACCATAAATGCGGAATTTAGTGTTACGCTGTGGCTTGTCACGAGCGAGCCGTTACTGTTACTGAGCCCGTATGTGTTCGTGAAACCATAGTCGACTTCCGATGTGGCTGGCTCTGAAGTTGCCCAGGTGATGGTGGCGGCGTTTGTCGTAATCGACTGCACCGAAATGTTTGAAATGGTTGGAGGCGTCGTATCCTTGGGCGCGACGGGTGCTGGGGCTACTAAGCTGACACTTGCTCCCGTCTTGGACGAAGCGATATCCGTGTTGCTGTTAGCGCTAACAACTGAGGACCCTCCGGTGAAATTGAAGCTGGCGGTTCCGCTGCTTGCCAAAACCTTAAAAGTGACGCTGGCGATCAGCTGGTTACCACTGGCTGCCGGCAGCGCGCCACGGCCGATGCTGACTGAACCGCTACCACCGTTGTTCTGGGCAACGATGCTAAAGGCAGACGAACTGCCGATACTGAGATACTGCAGCTGGTTCGAGGGATAGCTGAAGTTAGCCTGCACCGCATTCACTGGTTCGGCACCACTGTTCTCTCTGACATACACTGTAACGTAACTACCCTGCGAGGCATTGGAGCTGCCAACCGAGAGTGACATGCTTGCGGATGCGGCAGCAGCCAGTTGGTTCGTAAGCGGCACGACAAATGACAATGTAACTACTAAACTCAGGAGAAATCGTTTCATAGCCCTTCCCTACCTCCCATAGTTACTGAGTAAAATGCTTAAGTCAAATACATTCACGATATTGTCGTGATTGAAATCGCATGCACCGTATGACTCGCCATAATGACTAAGTAAAATCGATAAGTCAAACACGTTCACGTGGCTGTCGGTATTGCAGTCGCCAGGAATGCTTACCGGAGGTAGCGAGTTGGTGCTCGCATGGATACTACCGCTCGGCGCACTTTCATTGGCAGCGCCGTCATAGGCGCTCACGGTATATGTATATGTCGTGTTGGCGTTCAAACCTGTGTCGATGTAGCTGGTGGTTGCTCCGCCTGGAATCGTAGCAGTGAGTATGCCGCTGCGGTACAACTTGTACCCGGCAACGCCTGTCCCACCGACGTTGTCCGTACTTGTGTTCCAGGTGAGAGATATGGAGGATGATGTCGTGCCTGTGGCTTGCAGATTTGTAGGCGCTGACGGGGGTGTTGTATCAGGCAGCGTTGAACCAGTGTCAAAGCTTAGCATTGCTACTCCAAAGCCGTTAAGACTCAAATTGACGCTGTTCTGCGCGCCCAAGCCGCTTTCTGTCGGACCGTTTACCATGTCGGTAGTACCATCGACCGTCACTTGGTTTGTGGTTGACGATGTTGCACCTGACAGTTGGACAGCAATATTGCCTGGCGCTCCTACTCCCGGGCTGCCACCTGATTGTTCGTTCACGACTATGACGTTTATGTCAGTTGAGCTTGGCGGCTGCACAGCAAATGCTGCATAGCCTGCTGGTATACCAGAGACTGCTGCGACGGTACTGCCTGCAGGGAAGAATTGCTGGATCCAGTGGATCACCCAATACTCGAGGTCAGGCTCGCTCGCTTTCACGTTAAGACACGCCGGTTGTGGGTAACAGTTGGCGGGCGCGTCGGCACCGGCATAGAGGTTCCAGGTATTACTGCCCATAGCCTCGAATTGAAATAAGCCAGTAACTGCTGGCGCCTGTTTACACCACTGTATGAAGTCGTCCGCCATAAACGCCGAGCCCAGCTGTGTCAATGTGCGGTAGTCGGTATTATCCATAAAGCCGGCATCGGCATTGGTCTCGGTGATCCAGGCTGGAGTATTACCTAAATATGGTTGGTCAATACTCAGAAAATCGTTGATGCCTGACTGTGTGCCTTGAAAGTAGCTGGCATCCGTTGAGGTACTTCCCTGCCAGTTACCGTAGTTGTGAAAACTAATTACATCTGGTGCTGGGGTGCCGTTCGTCATGAGCCGCTGGATCCAGTCACTATCGTCGTACCACGATGTGTCGCTCGGGCTGGTAGTGACAGCGGTGGTGACAGTGCTGCGTGTCGCAAGTGACTGTGGGTTGCTAATCGTCGGACCGACGATCTTTGCCGTAGGGTCAACGGCTTTCATTGTTGGAGCAACGACATTCCACATGCGGGCATATTCTCGAGCGCGAAAAATCTGGAAGTCATGCGTGTTGTCGGCAGTTGGTAATGCACCAGATGGTGCCACGCTACCTTTGTCTGTCCACGTCAGGCCACCTGTCGCATCCTTACCGACAACAACCATGGCCTTTTCAATCCCAGCTGAACGACCATATATCCGGTACGCGAATGGGGCCAAGCCAAGGTTTGAGGTTGCGCCCCAATTGATTTGTATGGCATTGTCGCCGGCCGGCAGTACAATAGACACTTCAGATCCAGGTAATGATTCGGCAGCCCCAATATTAACTGCGGTCATGCGATAGCCGTATGTCGTACCTGGTGTAAGCGTACCGCCTGTAACATTGACCCCCGACAGTGTAGGAGCTGGCGCGGGTAGCGCTGGTGAGGTGCGTGGCCAGTTATAGTTGGATAAATCCGGTTCATTGAAGAGCTCATAATATGCGACGTTGCCAACGGATGGCGGCATAGGCCAAGGATATGCGTTAACCGGTGATGTAATCGGTGGCGTTGACGAAGCAAGATTGTATGCCGCGCCTGCAGCTGGCGTACTCGTTGTTGTTAGGCTGTCACTATTCGCTCGTGACCAGCCACCACTGAAATTAAGTGTATGGCTGCTGTTAGTGACGCTTGTAATAGCTGCCGTTTCCCAATCTGGGAACCCATTATTGTCGAGTACAGTTGCGGTCACCGAATAACCACCACCAGCATATGCGCTAAAATCTTTTGCAGTGTCAGTAAGACTCGTCGCGGTGTAGCTGACAGTAGCACCCGTGCCAGCTTGCAATATGGAGGTTCGGAAGTAGCGGATAATATTGGCAAAGTACTGGCTGAGCGCTGTGTAGGTCTGGTCCGCGATTGCTCCGTATGTTGCGCTGCCACCGACCGCACCGGTGCCGCTGAATAGTGAGTCTGGCGGACGCGTAATGTCAAGCAGCCGTGGGACACCTGCAGGGCCATCTGACAAACTTTTATCGAGATTACGAAAATCCCATGCTGGCACGGTGTTTCCGTTCGAATCAGTATAGCCGTTCGGAAATGGGATGGAGAGTCCATATGGCTGGCCGCCGCTGAAATACGTCGCATCACTGACCGCCTGGATGCGCCAGTAGTCTAGCCCTAGCGCGTCGGTTCGTTGTTGCAAAGTTGGGCCGCTGGTTGGAGGCGGTGCGGCATCGTAATTTCCAGGATAGACATCTTCGCTTGCGAACCGAGTATTGCACGTTGCGCCGCTGCCAGATGGTGCCACAACAGTGATCGTGTTAGTCGCGAGCACCGTATTATTAAAGATAGGGAGTGCACTCGCTATGAGCAGAACGAGTGTAATGCCTAGCGATTCAACTACCTGTCGGTATTGTATCAATCGAGGTTTGAGACGTGTCTGCCTCCACCGCCAAAAGTAGTACTGATATCTATGTCTATGCATGGCTGGCCGAGATAAAACAACGCTTTGGTAGACTAAAGCATGAGCACGCTGACTGACGTGAATTATACAGGGCCCTGCTCTACCTCACAATGACGGCGGCTACAAGCAGATCTTATCGCTGAAATAACAGACTGGTAGATCGCCATCGAGGTACCACTTGTTCTGGACCTGTACCAGCTTGATAACTTGGCCTGAAGGCAAGCGGCACGTGGCATCGCTGTTTGTTTTTGTGAGCAGCTGTTGACAACCGCGGAACGCGTAGTAATTCTCAAACGTGCTATGGGCATGCTCAACGTAAAACCCCCAGCTAATTGTCCAACTAGCGAGTAAGATTAAAAGACCCGCTGAGAGGACAAGAATGATATTGCGTTTTTGAGCTAGCCACATGTACATATTCTAAGTATATCGACCAACTTAAAATTGAAAAATGGTATAGGAGGTGTATTAATTCTCTGAAGTCAACCCAGTGAACCAGCGGGCCGCATCTATATCTGATCCATCTTGAACGCCAGCTAAGATTACCTGAAGATGCCCTAGGTATTCTTCAAGTTCTTCTAATGTGTCAAACGTACGTGCAAAGCGTTCCTCAGAGTCTGCTGCCATCTCAGCGGTGGCTGCACCAGGTGTAAGTGTTGTCTGAAGCGTTCTTGCTTCATGATAGTCAAGGCTCGTGTCAGCGGCTGCGATCTGCGCCTCTACATCGTCAATTTCTGCACTGAGCGCATTCACCCCTGCCACTGTCAGGTCATCGTAGCCGGGCCACAAGCCATCTCCTGCCACTTCCCTGTTGCTACCACGCATGTTATCAAACGCCATAACCCTCTCCTTATATTTAATCCAAACTTAACATTGAAATGTGTGTGCGTCAAATACAAAGTGTGATAATGCTACGTCAAATAAAACACCCGGCGCGAAGACGGGCATTTTATTTGGCGGAGAGAAAGGGATTCGAACCCTTGATAGCCTTGCGGCTATACACGCGTTCCAGGCGTGCCAGATAAACCGCTCCTGCATCTCTCCTTATGGGGCAGATCGATTGCAGGGCTATTATACAAAAGATTCGGTGAATGTATGCTCCTTTTCTTGCCCGGACGGTACAATTGTTGTGAAAATCGCGCAAATTCCTTGCCTGCTCATCTAGTCCGTAGGTACACTAAAGTTAATGGCGCTAATAGAACTGCGAGATGTTAGTAAGCTGTATGGCTTCGGCGACGCCACGACACTTGCACTCGATGAAATTAGCCTTGAAATCAATCAAGGCGAGTTCATAGCGATCATGGGGCCAAGTGGCTGCGGGAAAAGCACGCTGATGCACATCATTGGTCTACTCGATCGACCTACGCATGGTGAGTATCTACTTAACGGCAGACACGTGGCACGTTTGAGCCCGACCCAGGCCGCACGCATTCGGCGCGATACGATCGGTTTTATCTTTCAGTCTTTTAATATGATCCCCCGCATGACGGTACTGGAAAATGTGGCACTACCATTGCTATACAAAGGTATGTCACTGACGAAACGGCTGCAGACGGCCAGTAATATGCTGGAACGTGTTGGCATGAAAAGCCGTGAATACTTCTATCCTTCGCAGCTCAGCGGCGGCCAAATCCAGTGTGCTGCAATCGCTCGCGCCCTTGTCACCGATCCAAAATTGATTATTGCAGACGAGCCGACTGGTAACTTGGACAGTGCGGGGTCGCGTCTCGTGATGGAGCTGCTCAGCGAAGTCCATCGTACAGGTAATACAGTCCTGTTTGTGACTCATAATCCAGAGCTGACACGTTATTCTAATCGGGTTGTGTACATGCGTGATGGAGCGATTGTCCATGACGAGCCAACGGCAATTGGCGACATCGCTGAAGGCGCCCGTCGCAGCATGTATATTCCGCATCGGACTGAAGAGGATGATATTGCGGGTGTATCGGCTTTGATGTCAGCACTGCCCTCGTTCGGTGACCGCCCGAGGATTCCTATGTCCGAAAACAAGCGATCTCGCCGCCGGGCTACAACCAGGCGCAAAACAAAAGAAAGGTTACACTGATGGGACGGCTCACGAAAGCTGAGTTCACCACTGCGGTCCGGACGCTTCGACGGAATAAAGGCCGCAGTCTATTTACTATGCTTGGTATCGTCATTGCCGTTACGTCGGTTATAACGGTCATTGGAATTAGCCAAGGCGTAACTGACCAAGTGACCGCCCAGACAGCGCGTTTAGGTAAGGATGTCGTAACCATCCTACCCGGACAAATTAATTTGGGTGGCATTTTTGGTGGTCTAGGCACTTTTGGCCAGTCGGTCAATGGCGCGTTCAGCCAGTCGGACATCAGTACCATCAGCCAGACATCGGGAGTAACTACCGTTCTACCGCTTAGCACGATTACTGGTGGTGTGATATCGGGACAAGATGGTCGTCACTACGACATTCCTGTTATTGGTACGACGCCCGATTTTCCCGCGGTTATGGGCCAGAGTGTGGCCTATGGTATGTTTTTCGATTCGAGTGGTGCTTCGGTAAACAAAGTTATTCTAGGTGCCAATGCAGCTTCGACGTTGTTCAGTCAAAACGTGCCGCTCGGCCAAACGGTTACTATACTGGGGCAGCAATTTATAGTGTCTGGCATCCTGAGCCTATCACAGATAGTGCCGTTTGCAGTCAATGCTGACTTCAACAAGGCTGTATTTATTTCCAATAGCGAGGCGCAAACACTGGCTAACAACACTGCTCGGGTCTACGAGATTTTGGCCAAAACGGTGTCACCAGCACAGACGGCTGCTGTCGCCGATCGCCTGAATGGCCGACTGCTTACAGCGCACGGCGGGCAGCATGATTTCACTATCTTAAAGCAGGGTCAGACGATTACAGTGACAAATAATATTCTTCAGTTAATGACGCTGCTGACGGTGGCTATTGCATCTATTTCACTACTGGTAGGTGGCGTTGGCATCATGAACGTTATGCTTGTATCGGTGACTGAACGGATGCACGAGATCGGCATCAGGAAAGCGTTAGGTGCTACCAACTGGCAGATTCTGCGTCAATTTGTTGTTGAGGCTGCCGTATTGAGCGTAACAGGAGCGTTGGCCGGCGTCGTGGTTGCCACGACGATCGAACTCGGCTTACGTCTCTTTACTGACATTGTTCCTAACTTGAGTTGGCGGGCGGACGTACTCGCCTGTTTAGTATCGGTGGTGGTTGGCGTCATATTTGGCTCCATTCCTGCCCTGAAAGCAGCACGTAGAGATCCTATAAGTGCTCTAAGAAACGAGTAGGCGGATAGAATTCCTAACAGAATTAGTATGTTGTATATTGCGTGGCAGAACCAGGATAGCAATTAGTATGTGCACAGCAACATTTTAATGTGCTTGCACAGGGCCCTCTTATCGAGCACACTTTTGAAAGTGACGTACAACTCCATACTGACGAGCTAATGTCTGGAACTTGGCCTATTAATCGAGTTGCTCAGAGTAAGGAGACGATTGCAGCGGCGCCTGCGACACCCAAAATGCCGGTTATGCCCCAACCGACTATTGTTGTTAGCGGCTTATTTGTCCACTCGCCCATTACCTGCTTATTGCTACTTAAAAGGACAATGAAAATTAGTATAAATGGTGCAGCGACGCCGTTAATGACGGCCGCATAAATCAGTGCCTTGATCGGATCAAGCCCGATAAAGTTGAATGCGACGCCAATGGCCATGGCAAGGATGATAACCATATAAAATGCTTTGGCATGTTTGAAATCTCGATACAAACCCTCACGCCAACCTACAGCCTCGGAAATTGCATATGAACTTGATCCTGCGAGAACCGGAATAGCGAGCAGACCAGTGCCTATAATGCCTACCGCAAACAATATATAAATTGCATTGCCAGCAAATGGCCGGAGGGCTTCGGCCGCTTGGGCTGAAGTTGCGATATTGGTGACGCCATGCGTAAAGAGAACCGCAGCGCACGCTGCGATAATAAAGAACATAGTTAGATTAGATAGGAACATCCCCGACCACACATCGATTCGCATTGCGTGGATAGCCTTTTTGGTTGTTCCTTCGCGTTTGGCGATCGATGTCTTGCCTTCTAAAATTGCCTCCTCAACTTCCTGTGAGGTCTGCCAAAAGAAGAGATACGGCGAGATGGTAGTACCTAAGATGGCGCATAGCAGCAGTAACTGAGACTTGTCGAAAGTGAGGCTCGGTATTATGGCGTAACGAAGCACCTTGGTCCAATCTAAGTGGGCCAAAATTGCCGAAGCGATGTAGGCAAATAATACCAGTGCAAGCCATTTTAAATACTTTGCATATCGGGCATAGGGAGTGAGGATCTGGAGTAGCGCGCTTGCGATCCCAAAAGCCGGCACAAGGAAGATGTATGGCGCTTGTGGCCAGAGCAGCTGTGTCGCTTGGGCCATGGCACCTAAGTCGGCCCCTATGTTGAAGGTGTTCGCACCAAGTAGTAAGGCTGCAATTAGGTAAATCATGCGGCGTGAATAATGAACGCGAATTGCTCCCGCTAGTCCCCTGCCAGTTACGAGCCCGATGCGGGCACACATTTCTTGCACAACAGCCATCAGTGGGAATGTGAATGCGCTAAGCCAGAGTAACTGGAAACCATATTGCGCTCCAGTTTGGCTGTATGTACCGATACCGGACGGGTCGTCATCAGAGGCGCCGGTGGTCAGGCCTGGCCCTAGTGTCTGCCAATATGCCTTCGTGCGCTTTACAGTTGGATCATTGTCGATACGTTCGACAAACCCATCAGCAGCGCTAATCGTTTTTTCAATTAGCTCAGCTGGAACACCTAGTGAGATTGGTCGATTGTCTTTTGCCATAACGGTTTAATGCCCGAGAATAAGCGGTCCGTAGTAGTACCAGAAGTGCTGCAGGATGCCCGCGATGAGCAGCAAAAACCAAGTAATAAGTATTTCAGCGTGATGCTTTCGTGCGAAAGAAGCGAGATGGTGCAACTGAGCCGGCAGCATAATGTAGCCGTTCGTGATACTGTACAGAGTCGTGTACCAGAACGTTATTGTCAGCACCACGTCGACGACTAAGCAAAATGGGCAAAGCGCCCCAATGACAAATACGCTTTGTGCAAGCAACCAGTACGCGAACACCATCGCAAGGCCAAGTCCCAACTCCATTACTAGCCAGAACCAGCGCTTTAGTTGTGCGCCAGCGAGTAGAACGACACCGACTGTCAGAAAGATACCGAAAGCAACAAGTCCAATCCACGGATTGGGAAATCCGAAGAGCGCAGCTTGATGTGTTCTAATCACGCTGCCACAACTTAATACTGGGTTGAGGTTACAACTAGGATTGAAGCCGGGGTTCCTGGCGATCTCCAGTTCATCTTGAGCGAGTATGAACGAGCACATCAGGGCGATGCTGCTGCAGACAATTAATAGATAGGGAAACACACGATTCAAGGTGGGAAACTCGAGCGCCAGTTTAGTCTTAGGCATAATCTTATTCAAAGTATACCATCTGGCTGTAAGTATGCTTATTCGGCACAGCTACCTGTGTTTACTGCGTGATTGCTGCTTCGTGCGTTGCCGACCTCGCTCACTACCTTCTGAGTACTGAGTGCATAACCGACGTTGTCATAGGTCGTAGAAGTGGCAAAAACAACGCCAATGACATCTCCATCAGTATCGACAAGCGGTCCTCCAGAGTTGCCAGGCACTACAGTTGCCTGAATGGCATACACGTCGCGGTATGTAATGCCCCGGTTGTAGATATTGCGCCCCTTAGCGGTGAATTCATCGAGGATAGCGGCTCGATTGGCTTGAAACACTCCGCCGCCTGGGTAACCGAGCACGCCAGCAGCCCTGCCTCGGCTAATGGTATCAACGTTAAAGCTCAATGGCTTGCCGGCGAGATTAGCTACTTTTAAGACGGCAAAATCAAGGTTTGGATCAAACCAAATAGTGACTGCACGGTGCGTGCCGTTGGCATCTATGACCACCGGGTTAGAGATCCCGGCTACGACGTGTGCATTTGTGGCAACCAAGTTGCTACCTACTAGAAAGCCTGATCCAGCTACGATGCCGCCACAACCATCGCCTTCTATTTTCACTACTGAGGCTCGGTCTTTGGCAACAGCGGCGGCAATAATTGCAGGCGTGGGGAGTGGTACTGGCTGCGGCGCAGGCTCGGCACCAATAAAGACGTCCGGAAATCCGTTTGGTGCGATGATATGACCGATGTCGGCGATGATACTGGGAGCCGGCGGCAAGATGCGGTTTAGTACGCCGATGATTGCCGAACCACGGACTTCCTGCTGCAAGCCTGGGTATGGCAAGCTACTTGCTATCGAGGCACCCAGCCAGATAAGCACGAGCATGGCCATGGTTGCCAGTACTGCGCCAAGACTATCATCGGCTCGATTGAGCGCGTTCTGTAGCACTACTTTATGTTTGATCAAAATGCCGATCAGCTCACCGACAAAGAGGAAGAGAAAAGAAAAACCAAGCGTTACGACTAAGGTCACGACAAGCCGCGTTAGTTGGGTGTGTGCTAATGACACGACGTGGGGTTCAAGCATAGCGCCAATGAGCAGCCCAAAGAAAAAACCTGCTGTTGAGAAGAGCTGATGGACGAAGCCCTCTTCGATGCCGCGGAAGATGGCACCAAGCACCAGCAGCACGATCAATACGTCGACCAGAGTCATAGATTAATTATATGTTACTACGCTTATGACAAGCGAGGCCCGCTTGAGCCGGGATCGTAGTACAATATGTCCTCGCTATCTTGGCTCCATGCGCTTAGTAGTGGCTGTACTATCCGCCACGATTCGAGCACCTCGTCGCCTGTGGCAAATAGACTATGGTCGCCTCTTACTGCATCAACGAGCACGCGCTCATAGGCATCGGGGTGCGTACTACTACCAAAAGCCTGCTGGTAGCTGAAATCCATGTGCGTTATTTCGGTCCGGTCGTCGAAGCCGGGTTGCTTGACGGTCAGCCCGATATCAATGCCTTCATTAGGACTGATGCGGAATGTTAAGCGGTTTTCGTCACCCTGATGTGTAGGATCACTGAATACGAGCGTGATGTTCGTTTGTTTGACGTCAAGTGCCTTGCCTGCGGTAAGCGTCACTGCGGTATTACGCCAGCGGTCATTGACGATGGACGTATTTAAACTGACATACGTTTCTGTGGTTGACCCAGGATTATTTACTTCTTCTTGATAGCCACGGTACTGCGCACGTACTACCTTATCACGATTGGGGTCTACTGAACGGACATCAGCCAGCAGTGCCTGCTTGGCTGCGTGAAGTGCCTCGGGATCGCTGCCGGCCGGCAGTTCCATAGTCGTTAGTGCAAGTAGCTGCAACAGATGGTTCTGAACGACATCGCGTAACGCACCAACATTGTCGTAGAATGTCGCCCGGCCCTCTACGCCTATCTGCTCGCTAAAGATGAGGTCAATCGCGCTAATGTGGCGAGAATTCCACACTGTGTTAAATATCGGGTTATGCTGGCGAAAGACGAGGATGTTTTGTGCAGTTTCTTTGGCCAGATAATGGTCGATACGGAATACTTGGTCTTCGGTAAAATATTTCTCGGTGCTCGTAATCAATTCGGCCGCAGACGTTAAATCGTAGCCAAATGGCTTCTCAACGAGCAGACGTGATACTGCCGTATGGTGCTGGCAGCCAGTGTTAAGCCCATGTGCGCCGAGGTTTTCGATTACCGGCTCATATACTTGTGGAGGTATCGACAAATAATACAGTCGATTCATACACATGCCCTGCTGCTCTTCAATATGGTCAAGTGTTTGATGCAACTGGTCGTAATCTTCACCGACGACAGGGTCCAGCTTGACCATGCGCAATATCGAATGGAACTTTGCTAAGACTGCAGTGTCACAGATCTT
>JANWHZ010000029.1 GCA_025450135.1 Candidatus Saccharimonadales bacterium | reverse complement strand
GTACAAGCCGGGGCAGTATGTCGAAATGACCCTGCCACATACACATACCGATTCTCGCGGGGACCGTCGCTACTTTACGCTTGCCTCATCGCCGACCGAACCGGATATTCATATTGGTGTTAAATTCTATAATCAGGGCAGCAGCTTTAAAGAGGCTATGCAAGCCATGGACCGCGAAAGCCAATCAGTCATTGCTCGTGTGAGTGGCGACTTTACATTGCCGTCAGACGCACATCAAAAGCTTGTCTTTATAGCAGGCGGCATTGGGATAACGCCGTTCCGCAGCATGGCGAAATACTTGCTCGATACGCAAGACAAACGCGACGTTATCCTACTGTATGGCGCCCGCAGGTGGGAAGATGTGGCGTATGCGTCAATATTTGAGGAGGCCCGCGTTCGGCTTGGGATGAAGACGGTTTACGCGTTGAATGAGCAACCAGTAGCAGAACGAGTCCCATGGCCATATGAGCCATCGCGTATCACCGAAGAGCTAGTACGCCGTGCCGTGCCTGACTTCCATGAGCGGGTATTTTATCTCTCTGGCACCCATGCTATGGTGACCGACGTAAAGCATCTGTTACGCGTATTAGGCGTTCCAAGCCATCGCATTAAGACTGATTTCTTTCCCGGCTATACCTAAACTACGATCAGGCAACCTTTCGTTCTGCTGAACTCATCAGCATGAGCACGACTCATGGAGGTTGCGGGTTAACAAGGGCGCTGCAGTGTACTGCAGGGAGACGGCAAGAAGCCGCCTGGTACAAGACCCTTGCCGCTCCCGCTTCTTCCATGCAGGTCATTTAGCCTGCAAGACTACACTTGATATAGCCCACCTGGCTTTCTACGTTACTCCCATCTGAGTTGTGGATAATCATGAATCCACCCCTAAAAAGGACGGGATGCTGTGCGCCTCTAGTGCGAGATTGATCGTTAAAGATGCCGCCGAGCCGAAACGCTTGGTAGCGGGGGTCCGGTGCGAACCTTAACCTCGTGGGGACACACTCAAGAAGTGTAACTTCGACCATATGCCAGTCTATTTGTAAGCTTGGTACGGTGGTTCCGACCCAAAACCGGCCTGGCCTTGCAGTAAGCTTGCCAGTTCGTTGACGTAGTAAGTGCTCGTTGAGTAGACGTGCCAGCTTTGTGACTGGTTCGCCATCCAACCCTTCGATCTTACACACGACTAACCCGTGAAACTGCCCTGAAAGCTGGTACGCTTCAAGACTTGTTATGGCGGCCTGAGTACTAGCGGTGGTGGGCATGTACACTCTCCCTTGTTAACGATCACAAGCATAGCTGCCTGTGATGGCTCTTGCCTGGCTTGTAGCCAAACGCGTTCCTAATGAGGAACTGCCCTCAGTGTAGTTGGTAAACTCGTACCGACGAGTAAAAGATCTCACAACGTAAGCTGGGCTTATCGTATCACGTATAGGTAGTCTGGACGGTTGGCTAGTGGCTGGTGCGCTCAGCGATCCACGTCATGGCGGCGAGCGCGGCGACCCAGTTGGGAACGATAACAAACAATGCGGTGCCTAAGCTCCATCCGCTAAGGTATGCATAAAACACGACGCCAATTACATAGACTGCATACGGTACATATAGTAGCCAGCCCTGCCACGAGTTGGGCAAATAACTGCCGCGAACTTTTTTAAACCATGTTTGAGATTTTGATTTTCGTTTCATAGCTGCATTGTAGCATGCAAAAAAAGCTAAAGGTCAAACTCTGCCATAACGGTTTTATGAAGTCGGCCGGTAACTTTGAAATGGATGAGTGCAATAGTGGTCACAATAGCGCAAGTCAGCATAACCACGCCGAGCCCAGTAAAGGCACGCTGGATGCCAAGCACATTGCCGAAATAGCCGCCCGCTATCGGGCCGAGAATAAAACCGGCGTTGACGCAGATTCGTTGGATAGCGGTAATATTGCCAAGCTGCGAGACGTGTTCCTGGCCTTCGCGTGACGTTTCGCCCATGAGTGCTGGGTACGCAAAAGCGAACCCAAGTGATGATAATCCTGCGGTAATAATTTGCCATACTATGTCGGTTTGTAAGCCGAAGAGCAGCGTAAAGAACGAAGCGGCGAGTAAGCCAACAACGAATGTCGCATGTCGGCCAAAGCGGTCAGCAATGGTGCCGCCGTACCCTGACAGAACAGCGAGCGGCAGCGTGAAGGTGCTGGTGATCAGACCGGCAACCAAGGCGTTACCGCCAATACTTTGAATAGGTACCAATGTCCAGACGAAGGCGTCCCAAACGTTATATAAGAAAACCGCGACCAAAAAAACCGCAGCGTATTTCCATACCTTTTGGAAGTTTTTTAGCTGCCTGACCAGGCTATAACGCTCGGTGACTTGGTACTTAAAAAGCGGCACTTCCCGTCGACGATGCAAGAATATGAGCCGCGGCAGGAAGAGTACAGCTATGCCAAGGCAAACGAGGCTAACGCTATATACGGCGTGGCTGCCTTGCCCTAATAAATAGCCCCCGGCCAGTGGGCCAAACACATATGCAACATTCAGGAACAGGTAGATAATGCCAAAGTAGTGCGATTGCTCGGTTGCGTCGTGATGCCGGCTAACGTAGCTAAATATAGCAATTTCGATAAATTCGTAGTAGAGGCCCCAGCCAGTCATTAGCCACAGCACGAGTACAAGAGAGAATGGCATCATGGCAGTTATGACAACTAAAGTTGAGAAGAGTAATCCGAAAAGTAAAAATAGTACGTACCGAGTCTTGCTAGAGAGGTAGCCCAAGATTGGATCGCTGACCGCGCCAACCAATGACGAAAATCCAAACAGTATTCCAAACAATGTCAGGTTGTGTACAAAGCTCTGCACCTGTATCGGCAAGTAAAATGACACCATCGCGTCGGACAATCCCCAAAGCAGTATGGTTAACGAAACGAAGTGGATGCTTTTTAGCTTTTGATACGAGAGGAATCTAGTTTTCATTGTGCCTACCCTTAATACTACACACTGGCGTTAATTACTGTCCAGGTTTATAGACGACCTCGAGCTTGAGACGATCAGGATCTTCGAAATACACTGCGTAGTAACCTGGCTCATATTCCGGATGCTCAGCAGGCCCGCCGTATAGTACCGGGATATGGTTAGCGAGCAGATATGCCTGGTGAAACGAATCGACCGTAGCGCGACTCGAAACCCGGAACGCGAAGTGATTGATGCCAACTGCCTTGCGGTGAAAATGATACTTGTTGTAGTCAGGATGGACTTTGAACACCCAAAGGCTGACAGCTCCGTCTGTGGCGCCGAACCCCCATTCATATGTAGCAACGGTCTTGAAGTTTAAGTAGGCGAGTAGGTCTTTGTAAAATTTGACGTTACTTACATTAATCGAGGCGTGGTAGAGCGTTGCCTTCACGACGTGGCCTCATTGATCCATGCCAGTACACCTGGCGTTGTTTTGGTTACTGGCACCGAAGTTATGACATAGTCTTTATAACTATGGAGATGCCCCACAAGCGCATTGATAGCATCAAAATGAGCCTCTTTACTCTCAATCATGAGGAGGGTTTCATTATCGTGATGGATAACGTTATCCCACCAGTACGTTGAGGTAACTGGCATTTGCCGGATACAAGCTGCCAATCTGGCTTCTAATAGTGCCTGAGCTATCTTCATCGCTTCATTCTGGTTGGCGCACGTCAAGTACAAGATAATCATAGTGCAATAGTAACAGAATCAAGGGTTGCCCAGGCGTATAATGAGCTCGTAGTAACAAGGAGCAGCCATGTTTACACCTCGGGCAGCATTCAGTGGGCTCTCAGTTGATGATCAGGCAAAAGCCAAAGAGTTTTACTCCCAGGTGCTCGGCCTGCATCTAACCGACGAGACCATGGGGCTCGACTATGGCCTACCCGGTGGCGGCCATTTGTTTATCTACCAGAAAAGTAATCATCAGCCGGCAACCTATACAGCGCTTAATTTTGTGGTTGACGATGTTACTGCTGCAGTTGACGAACTCCTAAAGGCCGGGGTAAGGTTTGAGCAATACCCAGACATACACCAAGATGAAAAAGGCATCGCACACGGTATTGCAGCAAATATGGGGCCAGATATCGCCTGGTTCAAAGATCCAGCTGGCAATATCTTAGCCGTGCTTCAAACTGGCAGATAACAAGCCGTAGTCGTGTTAGAATCAATCATATGGATGACTATGGCTCTTGGGCGAAAATTGTAATTGTTGAAGACGACACCTCGCTTGCAGACATATATAAGACACGACTTGAGATACTCGGGTATATTTGCTTTGTAGCCAAGGACGGCATAGAGGCAATCGCGGTTATAGAGAAGGAGCGACCCAGTCTCGTATTACTTGACTTGATGTTACCTAAAGTAGCCGGCAACCAGGTGCTCCAAATCATGCGTAGTTCCGAATGGGGGAGAGATATCAAAGTCTTTATTATCTCCAATCTGAACGAAGCCGACGCGCCACCGGGGTTACGGGAAAACGGTATTGAGGGTTACGCGGTGAAGGCTAACCTCTCGAATGACCAGATAGATCAGCTCGTTGGCAAGATTTTGCAGCCATCAATTAAGCTGACGCCTGTCGATGTTAATACGCCACCGGCTCAGCCTAGTACATAGGCCTGCTTGGCGCCTATTCTCTTAGTACTCAAGCTTAGTGCAAAATGTTCGCTTGCTAGACTAGACGACTTGAGCAATAATAGTTGCGCTATGACAACACTTCTGTGGCAGCTCTACGACTTACAGGGGCGGCCGAAGCACGACGGAGGGGCCGCAAAATTAAAAGCAATTATGGAAGGCACGTTACATGGTTCAGCGCATGTCTGGATTTGGCGGCATACGAGAGAAGGGGTGGAAGTTTTGCTGCAGAAACGTTCTTCGGCCAAGATAAATTGGCCTAAGCGGTTCGATAAATCAGCAGGTGGTCATATCACCTATGGGGAAGAACCACTCGATGCGGCAATACGTAAGGCAAAAGCTGAGCTAGGGTTAGTGTTGCCGCCAGCAGAGCTGCAGCTTATTGGTGTCTGCCACTGGCATGCACCGGTTGATGGGGCGGATATGCTCGAAAACGATTTCCAGTGGCTGTATATTGTTGAGTTGCCAGATCCCAAGCTTACTTTGCCGACCACTGAAGTAGAGTCAGTCATATGGAAACCGGTTACTGCACTGCGGCAAGAAGTAGATAATGATGCAGGAAAACGATACGTTCCCTATGGCCAGCTGTACTATCAGATGCTACAGGATGCTATCACACGATCGGTAGGCTAGAGATGTCATTATGAGGTAGCTGTAACGGCGGCATGATCTGTGGTGGTACCAGATGTCGTAGTCTGACTGGCTCCGCAGTGAGCTGAACCGGCTGATATTCTCCTGCGGGATACTCGTAAATGTGTGCCGCACCGTATGGTGTGGGGGTGGCAGGGAAAATCCCAGTGGCAAGTGCTTCCTCGGCGCTTGGGCCTAGAACGGCATTTGCAAGATAAACCCCCGTTGACGTTAATACTTGCAGCGCCACATGTGCTCCGGTCATGCCTGCAATGATGCGTTGGCCCACGTCCGCCCTCTGAACGTAGTCATAAGGGCTCATCGTCCCGCCAACGGTTCTTGGGTCCGGCATTGCCTGCCTGGTACCTGCTTCCCATTCGTCAAATTCTGCGGTGAAACGCTCAACAGCCAAGCGGGTCGTATTATCAAGCGGTGGGTATTTGAGCCAAGGAGCATGGACGCTATCTAACTCGCTGAGTTGGTGGTTTATAACGATGATCTCACCTGAGCGCGCTAGGCTTGTAGCTATGAGTTGTGCTATTTTCCAGCAGTGCTCACTATGTTTAGGAGAGGCTATTGCGATCGTCGGCTCGACAACGTCTCTGCCGTGACCCAGAAGTGAGACTGCATGCGTGTAGTCGGCTAATGGCCTGATCATGCTGCCGATATCTATAAAGCCGAGCCTAGTGGGCGTCTGAGCGATCCAGTCCGAAACAGACCCCCTGGTATGGCTCAAGTCCTTTCTGACTTCTGCATGATGTGAAACGAGAACGCGCCTGTCGTGTGCGCTTACCGCAAACTTGTACGGCACCGTGACTCCTTATATGAGGATATAAATATACAGACAGTGCTGCTACTGTAGCCTTGTCTGTATATATCTGATCAAGAACACACACCAGGGTCAGTAAGATATCTTACTGCTGATTTTGTGCTGCGCTATTCAGTAGTGTTTGTCCCCCGCGCTCTTTCCAGCGGTCAAATGTGGGGCTATCAATTGCATGCCGTTCCCTCCACATGTTAAACGCGTCGCGTGAATAGACTACCGTCTGCGTATCGGTCAACCCCCTGCCTTTATAGAGACTGTCAGCGGCTCCCGGTCCACCGTTATAACCTGCCGCTATAAGCTCGACAGTATAATTCCAGCTGGGTGACTGCTGGGGCTCGCCAAAAATGTCACGCAAGTAGGCTAGATAAGCGGTACCAAACTCGATGTTGGTGGCTGGGTCAGACAAGCTGTAGTTCGTGACTGGCTGCTTCAAAAACTTTTTGGCAATATCACCTGCAGTCAGCGGCGTAACTTGCATCAAACCTTGTGCATTATCCTCGCTCACCGCTTTCGGATCACCGCCCGATTCCATTGTTATGATGATCGCGACGATATTAGCGTCAATGTTATATTTTTTGGCTATCTGGTTGATCTCTGGCCGCCAATGCGTAACGGTTGGTGGCAACCAGGTAGCTGTAACGCCAGCGTCCTGATACGGGAGCGGTACTTGCGTATTGTAGATCACATTAGCTACTCCAACGCCAATGAGTACTAAGAAAGCACCAACGGCAGCCATACCAAAGTCCCATACCCGTGGTAGGTTATTCCTAATGGCCTGGAACCTCACAATTCTCATTTATATATCATACAAGATGTAACTCTATCTACAGAATATCCGCACTACCTTCAAGTGCAGATATCTGCTGGTTGCTCTCCCTCCCAACAGGTATCACGTCTTGGCTACGAATAGAATAATTACTGGGGAGCAAATTCCGGTCGATGCAAGACCCAAACAGGTGCGCTAGGTTTCATAGCTGTCCTCCCTCGGTTGCTTACTATAAGTCCACCTGGACTGCAGTAACAACTGACCACATGTTGCAAAACGCGCGTACGATTGCGTACTTTGGCAACTACAACTAGCAGCAAAGCTGATAAATTACGGTTTGCTAAATCTCGCGTTTCACAGGTACGTTACCCAGCTTGAAATAGTGGCTATTCTGTTTCGTCAATAGCCTCGCTCACTACAGCTGGGGTGTCAAAATTGTGATAGGGCAAAGCTTGAATTGTCTGCAGCACGTTATTGTCCGCGGCTTCCTGCTTAGCGTAGCTTACTAAATCTTCCTTGCTTGCCGGATAATTCACGCCGCCCAAAAACTTTTGTACTTGTACTTGGTTTACATTCGCCATACCTGCCCCTCCATACACTAGCTCGCGTATGTATTCTGTCACGATAGACCATTTTAAGCGGCAGCCTATTTAACATACCGAATCGCGTAGTAGCTTACGGCAGGTCACATCTGAGGCACGGTTGCAAAGGGTTGCTAAACTAGCCTTTTTGCTGCTTAAGCAACTCGTGAATCTCCTGGGCAAGTTGATGAATCTCTTTTGTCAGCTCAGTGTTGAGTGCTAATTCCTTTTCTTGATGTTCGTATTGATGCTCGGCTTGCACTTTATCTCTCGTAGCAGCCCGGTTCTGACTCATCATAATAATCGGTGTGGCGTAAGCCGCTTGGGCTGAGAACGCTAGGTTCAAGAATATGAATGGGAACGGGTCAAAGTGAAATAATAGCCACGCGTTGCCGGCTACCCAAGCTGTAATGAGGACCGTCTGTATAATGATAAAACGCCAGCTCCCCATATGTGACGACACCTTATCAGCAATTCTGTCTCCCCACGATAACTGATCCTGCGCTTTCTGGTGCCAGTTCTTATAGGCCATGTCAACTCCCTACTGCTAATTATGGTCTCATCATAACAAAAAACATCTGAATGCAAAGGTCAATCTGCTTATGGCTGGGGATGAGGGATTCGAACCCCCGATCATGGGACCAGAACCCATTGCCTTACCACTTGGCCAATCCCCAATACCTTTTCAGCAGATCCCATTGCCAGGGCGTGAGATAAACTGACAAGGGGTGATTATACAAAGAAAGAGCACGTATTTCCAGACCCAGTTGCAACCTCCAATGACCAGAGTGAAGTTGCCTAGTAGTGCGGTGCACACTACAATAAGATCATGCTTAGAGTATCTACTCGGGGGGTGAGCCTAGTATTGATGTCGTTTGGCGCGTTTTCCTCTGGTACCAGCTACCAATTACAGAGTTACGGATTTGGATCAGGCGGAAGCAACACCGCATCAGGTTCTACATATCACTTGCAGGGTAGCCTCGGTGAACAGGCAAGCGGCTCTTCTTCTGGTACAACGTATGCCGCGAATAATGGATCTATACAAGCTGAGCAGTTGAATATTCCAGCGGCGCCCACACTAAGTAATGGCGGCGGTACATACTACAATCAGCTAACGTGTGTTGTGCACACAAGCGGTAACCCGAGCGATGCTACCTATGCGATAGCCATTAATACGACGAACAACTTTTCCTCGACCAACTACATACAAGCAGATGGGACAATTGGCGCCAGCGCGGTATACCAAACATACAGTGCGTGGGGCGGCAGCGGTGGTTTCCAAATTGTTGGCTTAACATCCAGTACAACCTACTATGTAAAGGCAGCAGCCATGGAAGGCCAGTTTACGAATACCGAGCTGAGCACAAGTTCAAATTCTGGCTCAACGGTCGCGCCTACGCTGTCATTCTCGTTATCGCCAGGATCGTCAAATCTTAGTAGTATCACGCCCGGTACAGTCGCTACGAGCTCAAATATTACGTTGAATTTCTCTACGAACGGAGCATCTGGCGGCAGCGTGTATATTAAGGGTGTGCATGCCGGATTCTACAGCACGTCTCAATCGTATCTTGTGTCTGCAGTGAGCGCTGATCTTTCGTCACAATCCCAAGGTTTTGGCATTCAGGCAAGCAGCCCTTCGCAAACTTCAGGTGGCCCGCTTACTCTTGTAAGTCCGTTCAACGGTACTGGAAATGTAGTTGGAGCCGAAAGCACTAGCTTTCTGCAAATACTCACCTCAAGTGCGGCTTTAGCAGGTGGTTCTGCTACCGCCAACGTAAAGGTTAAGGTAACAGGTACCGCACCGGCAGTCAGCGATTACGCAGAGACATTCACATTTATTGCCTCTGCAAGCTTTTAGAAATATTCAGACGTTATTCAAGAAGATGTGGATAACTCCCGTCTAGCTATTTGGACTTCATACTAGTTATGCTAAATTAGTTCTAGTATATCAAGCAGAGAATTAATAGAAGGCGATACTATGGTTTTAAAATTCAAGAGAGTCAGACTTTGGATCACAGCGCTGATTGTTCTTGCTGTGAATTTTACGTTTCTTTCTCAAACGGTATTTGCAGGTACGCTAACCAAGACCACAATCCAAGAGCTGCCTGGCAGCGGGAACCCAATGATTATCAGTGCGGGTAACTCATTTGCGGTCGACTTCAAAACAGTTGCCTCCGGTGCAACTAGCGCAACGATCAACTTTAACAACTTTACTGGTGGTTCCGTTAATGCGACTCAAACTTTAGATAATACGAACACATGCGTTAATTACTTCCCGAGCGCTGTTCACTTGCCTGGTGCACCAACAGCTTCTGGGTCTGGTACCACAGTTACTGTCAGCAGCTTTACGGCGCTGTCAGCAACGACTGAATATTGTACGATTCTAAGTAGTACTACTGCATTAACGAATCCGGGTTCAGGTGGCGTTTACAGCGCTCTCGTTACGGTCGGTTCAGATAGTCAGACTGCAGCTTTTGATGTTTTGTCGAACTCAGGAGTCAATATCAATTCATATACGATTACAGGTACTGTTAATCCATCATTTACGATGTCTATGAGTGCTGCTTCAGATAGTTTCCCTGGAGCTCTCTCACCAACTGCCCTGACGGTATCTAGTGGTATCACCATAACCATTAACACAAATGCAGCCAGTGGATGGACGCTTGCAGCTGAGGATACGAATGCAGGTTTGAAATCTGCCAGTGCAGGCAACCATCTCGTAAGCTCAGTCTCGACCGGTAGCAATCACACGATGAACGGTGGCACGCTTGGCACAGAAGCATATGCCCTTGGCGTCAGCGCCAACAACACGGCTAACTATGCGTACGGTGGTGGTACTTCAGGTGGTGGATTAAGCAGTTCAGCGTATAACCAAATTGCGACAAACGCTTCACCAGCTGCTAACGTCACTACAGTGTTACATGAACTTGCAGATATCTCGGGCACTACTCCTCCAGGAACCGACTATACAGATACGATTACTGTTGTCGGATCAGGTCAATTCTAGCGTATACTTGTATACACACTAGATTGATGTAATGCATGCCATAGATATTCCTATACCTGTGCGAGTTATAGCGACTGCTGTACTAGCGGCTGCTCTGTTAGTAGGTGTTTCAAGCGTTAGCGCAGATACTGGGGGCAGTAGTTTCACAACTACCCCAGTGGTTCTGAATATTTCAGCTAAGCCCGGGTCCAGCAACACGCAAACGTTACAGTTTTTGAATAACGGCACTCAGGCTGTGCCAATAGATATGATGCTTGATGTGTTCAGTGCGAAAGATGCAAGCGGTAACGCCGTTATAACTGCGCCTTCACCGAACGACCCTTCGACTAGCTGGGTCAGTTTTAATCCTAGTCATTTTATCGCAAGGCCGGGTGTGTGGTCTTCGGTTAAAATGACCATTGCTTTACCTAGCACCGCAGAATTTGGCTACTACTACGCCGTGCTTTTTAAGCCAAATCTACCCTCTATCAGCGTTCCAGGTACCACGTCGATACACGGCACAAATAGTACCCTTGTACTAGTCGACACTCATTCCGCGGGTGAAGAGCGGAACTTGTCAATTGAATCCTTTTCGGCTGACCAGGGTCTTTTTGAGTATCTCCCGGCGAGTTTCCATGCCAGGATCCGAAATAGCGGTAATATCTATATGTCTCCAGTCGGGAACATATTCATAAGCCCGAACAGCGACATGACAAATTCTATTGCCGCAATAGATATCAATCCAGCCAGCGGCAACATACTGCCGCGCACTGTTCGTAATTTTCAAGCAAGCTGGACCGACGGTTTTCCAAAGTTCGAAAACAAAACCGTAAACGGGCAAACAGTAAATGACTCGCATGGTGTGCCTGTGCAGGAGCTGTCGTGGGATTCTGCAAGCCTAAGCAAATTCCGTTTCGGGAAGTACTATGCTCAGCTGACCTTGGTCTATAACGACGGCACAAAGATTGTACCGTTGCATGCTGAGGTTTCGTTTTGGGTAATACCGTGGAAATTAATTCTATTCGTGCTCATCGTTATAGCAATAATAGTCATCGGGCTCTTAACGATTGGCAAATTCGGTGTCAGACTTATTCGACGGACAAAGGTCTACCATTTGTGAGCCGGCGGGTATTTTACCTCGCAG
Organism: Candidatus Saccharimonadales bacterium; assembly: GCA_025450135.1. Classification (GTDB taxonomy): domain Bacteria; phylum Patescibacteriota; class Saccharimonadia; order Saccharimonadales; family UBA4665; genus JANWHZ01. Next base: position 877 of record JANWHZ010000029.1, on the reverse strand, counting down.
CTGCCATTGTTGGTGTGCTATTGCCGGCTATTAGCGTTGAAGCTTCTGCCTTCAGCGGTAACGGTCTCGTCGTTTCACCTGCTGTCGAGCAGTTAAATGTGGTGGCTGGTCAAGAGCAGCTGGTGTTCAACGCCGAGATTACGAATGATTCACGCAATGCAGTAACGATTGCAGTAAGGATGGACGATTTTACGGCGCTCAATACGAGCGGCAACGTTTCATTCTTAAATAATAGTACCGGCCAAGCCACACAGCATGGTCTGGCTCACTGGATGGACGTTCAAGCCAGCCTATTCAACCTCGCTCCTGGGGCGAGCCAGGTGGTACCTGTGACAATTAACAATATTGCCACCATGGCAGCAGGTGGACACTACGGAGCGGTGATTTTTGGCACTCTTCCGACCGGCTCAGCGGCAACGAGAAGTAATGCTGTAGCGGCTCGTGAGGAAGTGTCAGTGTTAGTGTTTCTCACTACCGCAACTAACGGAACGCAATCTATCAAGTTACTACCACCGTCAATACCATCATTCGAGATAACGTTGCCAGCGGCTAGTGATGTCGTCTTCACGAATACCGGAGACACCCAAACTGTGCCCCGTGGCGTAATTACTCTGGATGATGCCACGGGGCACGAAGTGGCCAGAGGAATTATTAATACTGATTCCGGCTTAGTATTGCCAGAAACCGAACGATTGTATGAGGTCCCGCTACGCTCTGAAGCGCAATGGCTTTGGCCCGGTAAATACCAGATGAGTATTTACTACCGCGCTGGGAGCGCGGGGAAGATCTATGTATACAGCGCTAGCTTTTGGTATATAGGGCAGGCGATTGTAGCGGTCTTTGGGGTGCTCGCGGCCATTGGCATCGTTGCAGGCAT
>JANWHZ010000028.1 GCA_025450135.1 Candidatus Saccharimonadales bacterium | reverse complement strand
GTGGTATAACATCCCAAGCGTTCCGATTGTTGCGAGCAAAATTACGGACGCCTACATAGCTAGTGACCCAGCACATAAAAGTGACTACCAACACAACCTTAGTGTTTTTGATGGCTCGCTCCAAGGTCTTGACAATACCATTGCCAAAATCAAAGAAAAATACGCTGGGGCACCAGTAGCGTACACCGAACCTGTACCAGGCTATTTACTGCAAGCTGCTGGTTTAGCTGTGAAAACGCCAGAAGGATTTGCAAAGTCAATTGAAGATGGCGACGACCCGAGCCCAGCCGATGCTGACGCCATGGATAACCTTATGACAACTAAGATCGTTACAGTGTTGCTCTACAATGCCCAAGCTACAAGCCCGGTGACGGAGCATGTAAAAGACCTAGCGAGACAAGCCGGCATTCCGGTTATTGGCGTGACGGAAACGCTGCCACAAAATGAGAAGAGCTACCAGAGTTGGCAGCAGGACCAGTTAAATCAATTACTTCAAGCGCTGGGTGGATAGCTCGTATGCCTAAAGTTCAGAAAGCTGTTGAGTTTGAGGCTGCCACACTTCAGTTCGGCAACCGCGTACTCTGGAAAGACTTGGACGTTGCTATCGAAACAGGCGAGTTTATAGCTGTGCTCGGACCAAATGGTAGCGGTAAGACTACATTTTTAAAAGTTTTACTAGGGTTACAGCGGCTGACGCATGGTTCAGTATTGGTACGTGGCCTACGTGTTGGTACGGATAACCAACACATAGGGTATGTGCCGCAACAGAAGAGTTTTGACCGTTGGCTGCCGGTACGTGGGCGTGATCTTGTGCATCTCGGGCTCGACGGTAATAAGTTTGGGTTTGTGCATCAACCCGATAATGCCAAGCGAGCTATCGATGCGGCAATTGAGGCTGTTGGCGCCATGGCTTATGCAGACACACCCATCGGTTTGCTCTCGGGTGGCGAGCAGCAACGCCTGCGCATAGCGCAGGCAATTGTTGGCGAGCCGGATTTGTTGCTTTGTGACGAGCCGCTCTTGTCACTCGATGTCACGGCACAGGCGGCGGTCGCTAGTCTTATTAATGATTACCGCAAACAATTGAAAGCAACAGTTATCTTTGTGACACACGAAATCAATCCGATACTGCCATACGTTGATCGTGTTCTATATATCGCCAACGGCCAATGGGTACTTGATACTCCTGACCGAGTCCTACAGTCGAGGACACTGAGTAGGCTGTACGGCAGTACAGTGGAAGTCGTAAATGTTCGTGGCCGCCTGATTGTTCTCGGCACGGAAGAAGCTGCTGCGCACCATGAGGTTGAGGCATGAACTTGGCACAGTACTTAACGCAAGCCTTTGCCCAGCATGCTCTCTTAGCGGGTGGACTGGTGGCAATAGCATGCGGCTTGATCGGCCCTTTTGTCATCAGTCGAGGTATGTCATTTGCTGTGCACGGCACCAGCGAGCTAGCCTTCACTGGTGCGGCCGCAGGATTGCTTATAGGGGATAACCCGATTGCCGGTGCGTATGCCGGTTCAATTGTGGTTGCGGCGGTGCTAGGTGCGCTCGGGTCGAGAGAACGTGAACGTGACTCAACCATTGGCGTTATCTTAGCATTCGGTCTTGGTCTCGGTGTACTGTTCTTGAGTTACTATCACGGTTTTGCCACGCAAGCTACCAATATACTATTCGGTAATATCTTCGGGGTAGGTAGTGATCAGCTGTTTGCATTGCTGGTAGTGGCACTCGTAGCCTTGACAGTCATGATGTTCATATACCGGCCGCTGTTGTTTGCATCAGTTGATCCTGATGTGGCGCTGGCCAAGGGTGTACCAGTCAAGTTGCTAGGAATTGTCTTCTTATTTGTGTTAGCATTTACTGTCACTTCAGCGGCACAGATTGTTGGCACACTACTAGTTTTAAGCTTAGCGATTACTCCGGCAGCCGCAGCACAACGACTGGCAACGAAACCGATGACTATTACGCTACTTTCGATTACATTCGCGCTGGTTGCCAGTATCGGTGGTATTCTGGCGAGCCTCATGAGCGGGACCATCAAGCCGAGCGTACTAGTGACAATGATCAGTTTCGGCATATATGTATTTGCACGGGTAATTGGTACTCCACCAACGAGAGGGAACAGGAATATAATTGAAAGCAGTCAACCAAAACAAACATGAACTACCGCTCACGTAATACAAGTCATCTTACAGTAAGGGCTCCGGCATCACGGCCTAACCATCATACGAAGCTAGTTTCATTAATTGTTTTCCTCGCGCTGGCATGTACTGTGAGTCTGGTACTTATGCATAGGCAACCAGCGACGCAACCTACGACAACACATATCTCAAATAAAGTTCTGGCTGCCGCAACACCAAGACCAGCTCCGAGCGTTTGCGAGCAGAATAGTGCTATACAGGCAATGTACGTCAGCGTCGCTCAGCAACATGCATGGGTTTGTGCTGGTGCCAAGCAGATTAACGACACTGCCGTTACGACCGGTACCACGGTTATTAGGAATGGCGTTGATGACAATACGCCGACTGGTACATGGCAGATTCAAGCTAAGTACACCGATACCTATCTAAAAGGCAGCGATGCTAACGGTAGTTGGGATGACTACGTGCAATATTGGATGCCATTTGATGGTGAGATTGGCTTTCATGACGCGAGTTGGCAAACTTTTCCGTTTGGCAGTAGCCAGTACCAGACCAATGGATCACATGGCTGCGTACATGTACCTACAGCATTTATTGCCTGGTTCTATAACTGGGCGCACGTGGGAACGACCGTCGTGATTACGGGGTGAAGCGCATCGGGCACTATTAGCTATAGCTGCATCTGTTACAGTGACATTTGGAGTGGCTATCGGCGTTTACCGTATCGCTATCGCTACCTCACTGCTCAAGAAGCGGCAGCAAAGCTAAGTTGGGAATGGCCACCCAGTAACCGCTAGGAATGCTGCTGCAAGAGTAGCGCACTAGTATGCTTTAATCTCTCTATTTTGGAAGGTTTTTGGTATAGTTGAAGCCATGAAGACGCGTACCTTTGCAAGCGATAATTTTTCTACGGTTGACCCGAGAATCATGAGTTATTTGGCCGATCTGAACACAAAGGGCCATGCACAAAGTTATGAAGGTGACGAGACAACTGCTGAGGCTATTCGTTTGTTTCAGGAAGCATTCGGGGGTGGTATTAAGGTAATGTTTGTCCCGACCGGAACCGGTGCAAACATTCTTGCGATTAAGCTTCTTATCCAACGACCTTATGAGGCATTAGTTTGCTCGATGGTATCCCATATTTATGAAGAAGAAGCAGGAGCTCTTGCAGCTAACGCTGGCGTGCAAGTGTTTCCTATAAGACACCAGGAAGGAAAGATTGATCTCGAAGCATTGAAACAGGATGTTGCCATGCGTAAGGCATTGGAGTATCACTCGGCTCTGCCAAAGGTGGTCAGTATTGCTAACACCACAGAATATGGCACTTACTATCTGCCTGAAGAGGTAAAAGCAATTGCTGATTTCTGCCACAGTAACGACATGTACCTTCATATGGATGGCTGCAGACTTGTTAATGTTGCTGCAACTCTCAACCTTTCCTTACGAGAATGCACCAGGGAGGTCGGTGTTGATATCTTGTCGTTTGGAGGTGCGAAAAATGGCCTCATGTCTGCTGAGGCGGTTGTCATATTCAATGCCCCAGAAAGTGATATACCTCGGATGCAAAAACAGACAATGCAGCTTGTGTCAAAAATGCGATACGTCTCAGGTCAATTTATTCCCTACATGCAAAACAACGTATGGCGTGAAAATGCCAGTAATGCGAATACACTTGCTAAGAGGCTCGCAGAGGGACTAAAGGAGAAGTTAAGAGAGCAGGTTAGCTTTACACAACCTGTTGTCACAAACCAAGTCTTCTGCATCATACCTGACGTTACTAAGACAAAATTGCGTGCAGCAGGCTATACGTTTTATGACTGGAATAGCCCAGGGGAAGTACGCTTTGTAACTGCATGGGACAATACTGCCGAAGATGTGGATGATTTCTTAGAACTCTTATAACTTCCATCTCTTACTCTGATAATAAATGTCCTCTACGTGGCGCCTCCAGTATCTGTCTCCACCGAGCTACCACGTTGGTGATTTGGCGCAAAACTATTTCGGCTATTCTGTACTATACCCACCAGACCGAATATGTAATTCACACCCCATGGGGGCATTTTTGCTATGATTTGGGTATGCCTGATGCAAAGTTTAAGAAGCTACCAAAACTACATCTGGGTGATAGAGTGGCTATACTATCACCTTCATTCGCGGCGCCTGGCCGTTGGCCTGAGGTATATCAACTAGGACTGGAAAGAGTTAAGGAGTTTGGTCTTGAGCCAGTAGAATTTCCGACAACTCGACAACTAGGGTCTAGTGTGGAGGACCGTGCGCAAGATCTTATCGCAGCCTTTGAAGACCCTACCATTAATGCCGTTATCAGCACTATTGGTGGAAGTGACCAAGTTGTATACGTCAAAAATTTGCCTCAACAACCGTTTGCAGATAATCCTAAGCCTTTCTTCGGCTTCAGCGATAATACGCATTTTGAGAATCATTTATGGCTCTGTGGCGTACCTTCCTTTTACGGTGGATCCATATTCACCCAATTTGCCATGCAGGGCGAGATGGACGAAATGACCATAAAGTACCTGCGTCACGCCCTGTTTGACAATGGCGAGTTCGAGCTAACATCTAGCGAAACATATAATGACGTCGGCTTGAATTGGAACGATCGAGATAATCTAAATGAGCATAGAATGTATGAGCCCAACACAGGCTGGCTATGGGATGGTGCAGGAGATGCAGAAGGGGTTACTTGGGGCGGCTGCGTCGAGTCAGTTGACGAAATCTTACGGCACGGAGTAGCGATCCCTGCGCTAGAGGATTTTAAGCAAGTCGTGCTTTTTGCCGAGACGTCTGAGGAAATACCAAGCGCTGACTACGTTCGAAGAGTATATCGAGCATTAGGTGAACGCGGCATCTTGGAGCGGGTAAAAGCCGTGCTCGTTGGTCGCCCAAAAGCTTGGGAGTTTGGCAAACCAAACTCTGCTAAACAGAAAGCCCAATACCGTGAAATGCAGGCCAGCACTATTCTTCAAATAGTTCGATACTACAATCCAACTATCCCAGTAATTCAAAATATCGACTTTGGGCATACTGACCCGCAAATTTGTCTGCCCAATGGTCAAAACGTCCGCGTGCTTTCTTCGCAGCGGAAAATATTCGTACAGTTCTAGCTGTGGCGCTCCCAACGCCTAATTGTCGCGCACCGCTTGCTGATGTGGTGCAGCCTCATTTACTCGATTCTTGCTATAGTTAAGCCATGAATGCCATTATCGTACCGGGCCGACCAGATAGAGCTGAGCACTACGATCCAAGTCGTCCCAGCAATAGTGAAGACCACTGGTATACCTGGCTGAAGCGTCAACTCATTTTACGTGACATCCACGCAGTTACCCTTGAGCCGCCATTTCCATTTCGCCCTCGCTATGATGAGTGGAAAAGAGAATTTGAGCGCTTTGACATAGTGCCTGATACGATCTTGGTTGGGCATAGCTGTGGCGGTGGTTTCCTAGTCCGTTATCTAAGTGAGCATACGGATCTGCATGTCGGCAAAGTTGTGTTAGTTGCGCCCTGGATGAACCCAGACAATAACCCAATCTCAGATACTGCCGATTTCTTCAAATTTGACATAGACCCAGACTTTCCGGCACGGACACAAAGTACTGCAGTGTTTATTTCAAATGACGACGATGTGAGTGTCACAAGTACTGTTGAACTGTTAAAAGGTATGGTACGTGGTCTAGATATTCATCAATACGAGGACAAGGGGCACTTCATCACAAGCGACTTTTCTGAACTTCTCAGCACACTCATGTAATACTAGCGTCTGCTTGATTTAGACTGTCTTGAAAGCACCCATTGCACCGATGGGCTGATTGCTTTGTCGGTACGGTGGATGCAACCCATCCAGCAGCAAGGGCGACGTATACCTTCGATGAGCTCAGAAACGGTCCGCTCAACGTGGTTCCTTCGCGTCTCAGCAGTTTTAACCGTGATGTCCCAACAGATCCATTCGTTTCGCGCAAGCGGCGTCAGGCTCTGCCAGGCAGCAAGCGCTTTCGGAGATGCCGTAAGCGCTTTTCGCAAGTCTGTAGGCAACTGGTGTACAACACCGCCGGCAATCTTATCAGCTGACATATCTTTATAGTACCTCGGATCGCTTTTTGCTATCAAGCAAGCATGAACGTTACTTGACCGTTACCTTGTCGAGATTGGCTTTGGCGCCTTTCAAGAGCGCATAGGTGACTTTATCCAAGGTTGCGCCGTCAAAGACTGCATGCTTGACTTCAGAATGATGGAACGACACGTCGCTTAGTACGACATTTTTGAACGAAGTATTCTTGAGCGATGTGTCGCTAAAGTTCGTGCCATTAAGCGTTAGGTTATCAAACGATACGTTGTGCAGGTCAGAATGGCTGAAGGTAGTGCCATCCAAGGTTGCGCCTTTGAATGTTGCGCCAGTCAGGGCTGCTGCTTTAAATTTCGCACCGGTCAGGTTCGCCGCGTCAAAGTTTGCGTTTTGCAAATCGCTGCCGGCAAATGTCGCGCCTGTTAAGTCGGCCTCTTTGAAGGAGGCTCCGTTAAGCGACGCAGCTCTAAATATTGCCCGATTAAGCTTTGAGCGATTAAATGTTGTTCCGGCTAGCGACGCGAAGCTAAAATCCGCTTCTGACAGGTTTGTGCCACTAAGATCTGACTGTTTGAGCTCAGTCATGGAGAACTTAGACCGACTCTGTTTCGCTTGCCGAAATGCTTCTTTAAGGCTTTTCCGAAGTGACGGCTCGTCCACAGCCGGGTTGCTCGGCGCATAGTCAAATTGCTCCATGATTTCGGATACATCTCCGAAGGATGCGGTGGTCAGTTGATAGGCCTCTTCATCCGATTTTCCATCGGCCTTCAGGTCATTGTATTTTTCAGTCAGATTGGCGAGCAATTCCTGCTCAACATCTTTACGAGCTGGGAAACTACCATAAGGTTTAAAAGCAGAGTCCAAGAATTCTTTTAATTTTTCGTTCATACATCCTCCTATAATAATTTCTCTAAAATTGCCTTCGAATACTTCCAGTTACGCTTATTGCTTTCATACAACGTCCGACCGCTCAGAGTAATCTTGTAGTACCTACGCCTGCCACCCTGTGTTTCATCGCCCCAGTACGACGTAATGTGGCCATCGTGCTCAAGCCGCTTGAGGCTGGAGTACATGGTTGCCTCTCTTAGCTCGTATTCCCGATCTGAAAGCTCATAAACGAGCTTCGTAATTTCGTACCCGTATTTGTCACCTCCTACCAAGAACTTAAGGATAATGGTATCCGTGTGTCCTCGAAGTAGGTCTGACGTTAGTTTGTTGTCCATGTGTGTAGCGTATATCAGAGTACTACGGCAGTCAAGGTAATTCTTGTATTGTCTTTGCGTTCGAATTCGTGGCACTGCACAGTGTTATAATTCGGGCATCAATGACCATTAAAGAAACCTATGATCGCTTTCGTGTGCCGCCAGGGTTACGTGTGCATATGATTCGTGTGGCGCAATTTGTGAATGTAGTCGCGTCTGCGTGGTCAGGTGAGACTGTCGATAACGACTTTTTGATCACCTGTGCACTAGTGCATGACCTAGGTAATATCGTGGTCTTTAAGCGTTGGATTGGTGAGGAAACACAAAACCTAGCGTACTGGGAGAATATACAACGTGAGATTACTGACGCCTATGGCACAGATGATCATGAGGCGACGCGTCATATGCTGCAAGAGGTGAATACAGACTCAGAACTAGTCGACCTTATTATGCAGAAATCCTCTGCCAACTCCCCGAAAATTGCGGCGTCCGACAACTGGCAACTGAAAATACTGCTTTATGCAGACTTACGCATTGCTCCCACTGGTGTAGCCTCGCTCGCTGATAAGCTGAAAGAAATGTATGCTCGCAGTGACAAACATAAAGGGGTACCGGGCATACCTGAGGCTCTCGACGAAGTCGAGCGGCAACTCCAACAGCACTCCAACAGAGACCTAAAAAGTATTTCAGAACGTGACTTTACACTTGAGGAAACGCAACTGTTACGAATCAAGCTGCCACAAACTAGTCTTTGATAAAGCTTGCGCTTATCACTATCTGAAGGCATAATTCCCCTCGGTGGGAATACACAAAAAGAAAGACGTTGGCGCAATCTTACACCGCGATGGGGTGAGTTTCCGCGTCTGGGCACCATTTGCTAAAAGTGTTGCCGTAACAGGTACGTTCAACGGTTGGCAGTCTGCTCCCTTAGAGAGCGAGAATGATGGGTACTGGGCAGGCATTATTAAAGGTGCCGAGGCGGGTGACGAGTACCGCTATATAATCGGCAGCGGCACGCAGCAAATGTATAAGAATGACCCCCGTGCGCTACAGGTGACGACGAATAATGGCAACTCCGTAGTTGTAGATCAGCATTTCGACTGGGACGGCCACAGATTTGCTGGCACGACGTTTAATAAGTTTGTCATTTATGAAATGCACATCGGCACGTTTAATCGGCCCGACCCTTCAACACCAGGAACATTTGAAGCGGCGATCGAAAAGCTAGACTATCTAGCAGCACTTGGCATCAACATGATCGAGCTCATGCCGGTCGGCAGCATGCCCATGGACCGTGGCTGGGGATATGCGACGGATTTCATTTACGCAGTCGAGAGCTTATATGGCGGCCGCCATGCATTCCTAGAATTTGTAAAAGCTGCACATCAACGAGGCATCGGCGTGACATTAGACGTGGTCTATAACCATTTTGGTCCGGCCGACTTAGATCTGTGGCAGTTCGATGGCTGGTCGGAAAATGGTAAAGGCGGTATTTACTTTTACAATGACTGGCGCTCGCTGACGCCATGGGGGGACGTGCGCCCAGACTACGGTCGCCCGGAAGTTCGCCAATTTATCTACGACAATATCCGTATGTGGGTACACGACTTTTGCCTAGATGGTATTCGTGTCGACTCAACAATATTTATTCGTAACGCTCCTGGCCACAACGACGATCCGAGTAATGACATAGCCGAAGGTTGGCAGCTATTACAGGGCATTACGAATGTGGCGCGCAAGATCAACCCGGGTATTTTGCTCGTCGCCGAGGATTCATCCGGCAACGACTACATTACAAAGTCAAAGGGCGAAGGAGGTGCTGGGTTTTCCGCACAGTGGGAAGTCAATCTACCATATGTGTTGCGCAGTGCGCTTGATGCCACGAACGATGCTGACCGCAATATCACTGCCGTGGCTAATGCCCTGAATCGTAAATATAACGGTGATGCATTCCAGCGCGTGATTTACAGCGACTCGCATGATGCAGCGGCGAACGGTGGTAAGCGCATAAACTCTGAAATTCAGCCAGGCGATCCAACAGGGCTATACGCTCGTCGAAGATCGCTACTGGCTAGCGCAATTGTCCTAACAGCGCCAGGTATACCCATGCTATTCCAGGGACAGGAGTTCATGGAAGCCGGCAGCTTCAACGATTATAAGGAACTCGATTGGGTCAATGTTGAAAAGTTTAGGGGCATCGTAGAGGCACACGCGCACCTCATTGCCTTGCGTAAAAATCAGTACGATAACACGCGCGGATTAATCGAACATAGCTTCAATGTTATTCACCTCAATGAAGACAATAAAATGCTTGCCTACCATCGCTGGGAACGAGGTGGGCCGCGAGATGACGTTATAATTGTCTTGAACTTTGCGAACCGGGTGCAGAAAGACTATCAGATATATTTTCCGCGTAATGGGCTTTGGCGGGTGCGGTTTAATAGCGACTGGAAGGGCTATAGCCCTGACTTCAAGGATACAGACACCAAAGATGTCCAGGCGGAAAATAACATTGGCGCACTCAATGTTGGCCCGTATTCAGTTATCATCCTGTCGCAAGACAATTAGACCAGGCCTATTGCTGGGGTATCGGCGTCGATCAAGTCAGGCACACTGCCTTGGTATACTTGAGGAGCATGGTGAGAATTGAGCGTGTGACGAGGCCGGTGATCGGCAACGAGGTGTCGAAGTGGATCGGTCGGATAGCCCGGGAGCAGTTCCCTGGGATAGTAAATCCGAACAGATGGCTCAGCTCTCGTTTGGTAACGCCCACCGAATTAAAAGCAATCGGTGACCTAGCGCGCGAAGATATCGACGCTCTCAAAACGTGGCTCGATGAATACCGGCTACACTATCCGACTGTGCAAGACATACCACTGGGCCAGGTGTACCCGAGGCGTCCAGGGGTGTTAGTGATGAATCTTGGGCACCATAAGGAGCTGGCAGAGGAAAGAGAACGTATGCTCGATCGTTTAGGTGAAGTGACCTGGGCCGAAATACCACGTTCTCCGGGTGTCCAGTCCGGCTTGATCCTGGCACAAACGGCGGTACCAGCGCAGGCTAACATGCATCATATTGCGCGTACATTTACTCAGACTGAGCATGAGCTGCCTTCTATGATCGCGTTAGGTGGCCTGCAAGTGGCAATTCGTACTGCAGAGGGTGAACTAGTCGAACTGTAGCACTCGCATGCCACGTGCTTACCGAGCGATAGCTTATTTGAGCCCTACTGTAAGTAAGCAATATAACTGACCCTTGGTAAATTCGATGTTACATTTCGGCTATCTATCTTCTTATGACAGAAAGTGAGGGTTGTGTACATGGGTACAGCTGGTGAGTTGTCTGCAGCGGAGTGGTTAGATAATAACGAGGCTGCTATTCTTGCATTCAGTATCAGGGCGGGGGCGGTGGCATACCAAGGCGCCAGGATTGATGATGCTATGAATCAACTTAGGGCAGGCGATCCAAGAGACATCGCGCTCGCGCAGCTGCATAGTGAACTCAGGGACGAATATGCTGCGATGTTAGCGGCACGGCACGCCGCCCCCTACGACGAATTACAGCAACATGCGGAAACTGCGCATGCCGAGCTTACGGAACGAGCGCGTGAAGCCAGCACGCTACACCTTATTGTGGCTACTGAAGTTCGTGACGTCGAGGATGGTGTCGAGCAGGCAGTAGAGCATGTTCCTGCAGCAGAGCAACAGCTTCTGGCGTATATGCGAGAACAAATTGCTCGGCTTGTCGGATCAAGAGGCGTCGAACAAGCTTGGGGCGAATATGACGCAGCCAGCCTAGTAGAACGGTATGCCGGCGCCTTGGCCATGATGGAATATGTACCCTTTCCGGAACATCTTACCCCAGAAGAGCGTGCTGAAATAGAAGACCAAATCCGTGCTCGCGCCCAAACTGCCGAGACTCCAGCTGCCTTGCCGATGGACATCCATGCTCTTGCTGCTGCGGTGAGAAGGGCGAATCCTGAAGCTAGCCAAGGGCTCGGTGCAATTGCAGCCCTCATACTTTTGCAAAGTCCCAACCAGCGTTTTACGGCAGCGGATATTGGATCGGTGCTATACCCCGATGATGATCCAGCAAGGGCAGCCAATAAGGTTGGTGCGCTGCTCTTCCATTCGCTGGAAGGACGTCGGGGTGCGACGGCTCGGATGCTTGCCGAGAGCGGCTATAGGCTAGTCAGGGAAGTAGAAAACGTGAGCGAGCAGACTGAGGGAGAACAACCCCGGTATGTGACGGTCTACGGCATACTGCCAATCGCGCAGTAGAACAACTTCGTCGTATTTCAAGGTTATTGGTACAAACCCTGACTGAGCGGTTATTATGGCAAGCTTAGGGTTGAGAGCGGAAAGAGGGGTTCACGCTGCTCGCGCAGTATAATGATGCATCATGGACTGCGACATTGTATTATTGCCTGACGAAGATACGGCTCAACTGGCGCTAACGACAAGCCAGGACCTTAGACGTTCGGATACCGTGTTCACGCTCGAAGCAGGGAAGTATTATCCGCACTTTTCGCTCTACATGGTACGGTTACGTATAAAGGATATTGAAAAAGTTTATGAACAGCTGCGTCAGATTGCAGTTGCCTACCAACCCCTTCAACTACATGCAACATACTACGAGCAAGAACGAGGCTACCTCGTTGTTAACTATGCTGTTTCGCCCCAACTACATTCACTTCAACTGGCGGTGCTTACGGCCGTAAATCCAATGCGTGATGGCATTATAGAGAAAGATCGGGAGCACATTCTTGAGGCAGTTGGTCTAGCGAAATCGAACTACGATATGTACGGCTATAAGTATGTTGGTGAATTATTTAAGCCACACATCACATTGACCCGATTTGAAAATGAGGTGCCAGCTGACGAAAGTGTGCTTCCTGAGCCATCCCTCTTTAGCGGTAGATTTGCTAAGATTGCACTATGCGAACTGGGGATTAGCAACACCTGTGTTCGGCTATTAGCAGTGTCTTCGCTTATCGGCTAATGTAGTATAGCTTCAGGAGGTCAGCGCTATGATTGAATATCAGGTTACACACCACTACCAGCCTACCAACAATTCCTGTAGCCAAGCATCACTGGCGATGGTCTTTTCGTATTTTGGGCAAACAATCTCACCTGAAGCGATCATCGACCAGATCCCGGTGAATAAAAACGGGCAGGGAGAAGATTGGGGTACGCTCAACCAGGAACTTGCTACGTGGTGTATTGCACAAGGTTATAACGTACGCATCTGTACGGCAGATTTTCAAATCATCGACTTGGCCTGGATCGGCCTCACCAAAGACGCACGGCTGGCCCGCATGGAAGTGGCCAAAACCCATCGGGATATCCCGGTGCTCGGTATGGCGCTTAGCCAGCGCTATATGCAGTCATACATTAACTTTGTGAAGGCAGGCGGTAACTTGCAGATCCTCCCCTATATGAGTACCAAACTACTCGATAGTCTTTTAGCGGACGGACCATTCATCGCGAGTGCTTGCTTTAATGTTTTATATGCCACAGGCCGCACGAAGAGCACCGGCTTGCGTGAGACTGAGCTTGACGATGTAGGCGGCCGCTTGGCGAACCATAGCATTGTCATCCGCGGCAAGGATGACGCTGGAAATTACTTAATTGCAGATCCATGGCAAATACCGGGATTTCATGCTGTGGAGCCAGAGCGACTTCTGGCTGCAATGGGCGCCTCCCAAATGGAGTGCGACAACATGTTATTTCAACTAAGAAAGGCGTAACGCATGAAACGCGCATTGGTAACTTCAGCCACGAGTTCAATTGGTCAGGTGATTGCTCGAACATTAGCAACTGCAGGTTACGAAGTAGTGTTGCATTACACAAGCAATGATGAGCTGGCCTCAAAGCTGGCTGCGGAGTTACAGGCTGACGTATTGCAAGCTGACTTCGCTGACAAAACGGCAGTCGATGCGTTTGTCGCGCAGCTGCAGTCCCAACCCAAGTTTGACGTCATTGTTAATAATGCAGGTGTTTCGCGGCGAAATGATGATAAAAACTTCAACGAATGGCAAACCCTATTTTCTATTAATGCCATTACGCCGGCAATTATTATGGGACACGCTGACGAGCTGGTCAGTGATGATGGTGCGATTATCAACATATCATCGGTTTACGGTGGTGAGCGGTTTGGTTTCGTCGAAATGAAAGCCTACGACGCGAGCAAGGCAGCGCTTAATAGTCTAACAAGAACGTTTGCCAAGCAACTGGCGCCCCGCGTACGTGTCAACGCTGTTGCTCCTGGTTACGTAGACTCAAGATGGAACAAAGACTTGGGTAGCGAAGAGCGCCAAAAGCTAGCGAACGAACAATTAACAGGTAAGTTCATCACCCCGCAGCAAGTTGCCGACCTTGTGCTGCATTGCATCCAAAACGAAGGGCTGGACGGCGAGATCATTTACCTCGATGGCGGCCAATCACTCAAGACTATTTAGGCAACATAGTGAAGCTTTTCCTGACGTCACAATGGCTACTACCCGCATTTCGACCGGCATTCGAACACTTGGTCGGCAAGCCCCTTAAACATACTCATGTAGCGCTCATTGAAAACGGTGCCGATACCTCTCCAGGTCAACCACGATGGGTGAAAAGGGCACGTGATTCACTGGTCGATGCCGGCATAACGGTCACATTACTGGACCTACGCGAGTGTCGGGGTGAAAAGGGCCAGAACGAACTACGGCAGGTTCTAGGAGTTGCCGATGTGGTATGGATTGGCGGTGGTAACATTTTCTATCTGAACTGGCTATTAAAAGATACTGGCGCCCGCGATATCATCATCGAATACGCTAAGAATGGCAATGTGGTTGCCGGCGGAAGCGCTGGTGCAATTGTGGCGGGGCCGACGATCGAAACCTTTGAGGCAGCCGATGATGCGTCAGCTGCGCCATCTGTTATATGTGACGCTTTGGCGTTAACTGCTACAGTGGTTCTGCCGCACTGGGGGAGAGAAGATTATGGTTCAGCTATGGAGCGTATAGCCAAACAGCTAACGGCTAGAAGCTATGTAGTGCAGCCGCTTACAGACCGCGAAGCGTTAGTTATTAATGGCAGCTCTCGGCGTATTGTTGGCGCATAGCTATAGCAGCGGTCAGTTTGCTACCGCACCATGAGTAGGCACTAAGGAAAGACCAAACATGCAGATAGGTCCGCTTGATTTTATCCCAGCGTATGAACGATTGGATTTAGTGGCAAAACCAGTTATTAAAGCTTTCACCACACGCAACAAAGGCAATGTGTATGTGTCTGCAATTGACCCAACACTGTCTGACACGGCAGCCTTTTGCAGTGCATATGGCGTGGAGATGGGCAGGTCCGCAAACTGTGTAATTTTAGAGGCCAAGCGCGCTGACCGAACCTGGTACGTAGCGTGCTTAATACTGGCAGCTGACCGTACAGATGTCAACGGTATAGTCCGCCGTCACTTGGAGGCTCGCAAGTTATCTTTTGCATCTATGGAAGAGGCGGTGAGCTTAACAGGCATGGAATTCGGCGGTATTACGCCGATTGGGTTGCCGCGTGATTGGCCAATTTTAGTTGACCGCAAAATTATTGACATGGAGTGGGTGATTATCGGCAGTGGCATACGTAGTTCGAAATTGCTCATACCAGGAAGTTATGTAGCGCAACTTCCGAATACTGAGGTACTTGATATAGCAAAAGCACCGAGCGTGTAAATGGTAGACTACGCGCCGCCTGTTGGGTAGCCGACCACACAACTGCTTAGTCTTTGTGTGACTTTGACGTCCGAACGGCTAACTGTCGCCGGCTAACACGTACGACGACGATTACACATGCAAGTACCAGCAAAGCTACCAACGAAATGTGTGTGGCATATGCTAGATCGTGTCGGGCACTCTCAAACGAAAAGCCGAAGAAGTATCCCAGCAACATCAAGCCGAGTGTTTTTGGCAGCGCTGCCAGAGTCATGAACACTATGAAACGCACGTAGGGATAACGCACCATGCCCGCCGAAATAATCATGGGTACTTCCAGCGAAAATGCAAGCTTGCCGAAGAAAAGCGTCTTGCCCGCATGCCGTTCATAATGCATATCGACTTGGCGGGCGCGGCTTTCGGTCAAGCCAACGTACTTCCCCAAACGAGGTACGACGTGAGTACGCCCCCATCTGCCGAGCAGATAGTAAAATGAATCGCCCATTAGGTCGCCCGTGACAATGACAAAATAAGCGGCCAGGAAATTAAGCTGGCCATTTGCGGCAAGCGATCCGCTAATGATAGCGATGATAGGTCCTTCAATAACTGCAATTGGAAAGAGCACCAAGTATCGGTACGTGAGCAACCAGGCGATGAATGCCGTCAGCATATACGTATCATACTATAGCAATATGTGATCTTTGAGATAGTTTGTCAGCAAAATGGGTATATTATAGTGGGCATGAATATAGAAGCAATTATCCGAGAGTATATCGACAAGTCTCTGCATTTATCACTTGGCACCTGTGTCGGGAATAAGCCGTGGGTATGTGAAGTCCACTTTGCCTACGACGAAGATCTAAACATATACTTCCGTTCGCTCATGTCTCGCAGGCATAGCCAAGAAATTGCCGAAAACCCAAATGTGGCAGGAAATATCGTCCACCAGCATGCGCTCACAGACGTGCCACACGGCATCTATTTTGAAGGTACTGCCGAACGGCTTACGGACGAGGCTGAGCGCCAGCGCGTCTTTGCCTATTTCAAAAACCGTCTCGGCACTGGCGAAGAGAAGCTGGAAGAGGCACGTCGTGAAGATGGCCACCAGTTCTATAAAATCACTGTATTAACCTGGTACGCCTTTGGCAAGTTCGATGGAGATATCGTAGATAAGTATGAACTTGCCTGGAACCCTCGTTAGATCAGAAACGTAGTAAAGCTTTGGACGTTCAGAATAATTGGGCACCCTCTCAGCCGTATCGCCTGCTGTGCACTATAATGACAGGTATATGATCAAGGTTGGCGTACTCCTTCACGTATACCATTTACACAGCGAGGATTGGGAGCGGCTGGTGTGGGGCGACCCAGAGCGGAATGAACTTGGTGTCGGTGCTAAATTGTTTGAGTATTTGCTTACCACCCCTCCAAATGCGCCAATTCATACGGTTATATACAATGGACCTTCTCGCAAGCAAGGTCTTTCTGAGGGAGAGTACACATTACGGTTCTTGCAAGATAAACAACACCATCTTCCAGATTTTCCAAAACTAAAAAGTCTCTACGACAGCGCTTCCTCAAGAGTGCGGGCAACATTTGCGGATAGAGTTGGGCAGATCTATGTTGGTGAATCAATTGCAGATACGTATGACGAGATACACCGTGCGGCTCTTTATTTTCAGCAACTGGGCGTAACATATATTGTTCACATTGCTGCTGCCACACATGCGCCTCGGTGTATTCAATTGCAGGCAAAGGTACGTGAAGATGGCTTTATCCCTTCGGACCAGCTATGGTGTACCGTATCTAGTGATCGCCCATTTGCAGGTAGGAAAGCAAGCGACGTCTTAGTTGTTGAGCCGCCTCATCGGGCTGACGACCCCTTGCTGCACTACACACCAACTCTGGCTAGCTTAGTACGGCGCTATTATGGCTTGTCGCCATCAGGCAAAAAGCAGTTTATTGCCGATGTAGCAGTCAGCCTAGAGAAATTGTATGGGGATCCCGATGCAGTAAGTCGCCGGGCAAACTCCGCAACCAAGTGATATTGACTCAAGTTTGTTATAATGTGCGTATTCTTGAACGGATATGGCGCCTTGGCGGAGTGGTTACGCAGAGGTCTGCAAAACCTTTTACACCGGTTCAATTCCGGTAGGCGCCTCCACGTTGGACCTTATACAACAATGGGCGAGTGGCGGAATGGTATACGCGGCGGACTTAAAATCCGCTGGCCTTAAAAGCCTTGAGGGTTCGAGTCCCTCCTTGCCCACCAGGGGTGTTAGCTTAGTTGGTAAAGCGCAGCGTTCGCAATGCTGAGACCAGGGGTTCGAATCCCCTACACTCCACCATGCCGCATTCCAACAACTTGCTTTGGTAGCTGCGAATCCACAGTAATTCGGATTAACTGTTACAATACCTGCATGGATTGGCTAATTGAAAAAATGTTCTTGTATCCGCGCCACGCATTAGTGTTGGCGGCAGTAGTACTGGTGATGGTGGGCTCTTTTGCCTGGTGGCAATTTATCTGGCAGGACCCACACCGGGTGTTCGACGATATGATTGCGAGTAACTTGCAAACCGCGAGCGTTACTAAAACG
>JANWHZ010000027.1 GCA_025450135.1 Candidatus Saccharimonadales bacterium | reverse complement strand
TCACCGCATCGCCAGTATTTGGTTCACCCACCTGAGAACCAGCCGCACCAGGAATGCCCTCGTCGTACCATTCTGCCGCAATCATATTAGTATCAGTCTGTGGGTAGGTACTGTCTAGCGCCCCTTTATCTGAACTTGGAATCGAGCTTTCTTCGCTTTCTGTTGGCCACTCTTCGTCAGCATCAGGGTCAATTACGTCTTCATCGATATCATCAGCTGGCCGAAATGGCGTATCGTAATCTTCCGGCTCTTTCTCCAGCTCTTCCTCGTCATTCGGCTCATCGGGAGGCATATGCATCCTTTGCTTAGTTTGCTACCAGCATAACGAAAGATGCCTACGTAGAGAATCAAATAGCTTACAAACAGGAGTACTTTAGCGCGTAGTCTAGCCTTCGATGAGTCGCTTGCGAGCCGCAATGATTTGTCTCAATAGATCGTCAGAAATTGGTTTGTCTGGGCTAAAGTGGATGCTGCCGCTGGTGCAATCAAACTCGGACAAGTTAAGCTCTAGGCGTTCTAACGCACAGAACGGGTACAGGCTGAGGAATTGCTTATTTGCCATGACCGCAACCAATCCTTTACCTTGGTGCTTGAACGCTGGCATCCCATAGCTGAACTCTTCTGTAGCAGTAGGTACAAGATACCGCACTACTTCGTATATATGCTGCATAAGCCGTTGCTTGCCGCCGCTCAGCGTAGCAAGATAGTCGTCAACGACAGACATATTACTAACAGGCTACGTCTTGATCGAGCCGGCTCTTTTTGCTCTTAAACTGCATGAGCAGGCTTGGGCCGCCAGTAAACTGATGGCCGGTACAATATGTTTGCGCTTGGGTAGCCGTGGTCCACGTGGTAGCGCCCCAGCTCGGCCAATTGTTTTGCCAACTGCCAGTAACGCTTTGCCACTGTGCAGTGGTGCTATACACACCCACAGTTGTCGCACCGTGCTGGATTAGTGCGTCGTACTCACCCTGCAGGCTCCTTTGATTCTGTACCACATCCGTATTCCAGGTATTGTTTGTTTCTACATCCAACCACCACTGAGCGCTACGTACTCCCTGAGCATGAGCGTAGTTTAATGCGTTAACTGCGGCGTTGTAACCGTAGTTGTAGGCAGCGCAATATACATCGCCGTTACAGCCAACCTCAGCTTGGGTGTAGTAGGTTGAGCTGCTACTCGCATTCAAACCAGTATTTACATACAGGCTCAGGTTACTAAAGTGGCTTGTTTCAGCTTGCAAGCAACTATTCGTGCCATACACTAACCCGCCCGTTACTCCTACAATCCCGAACCTAACACTCGAAATGCTATCTGAACAGTTTGGGTAGCTTATGTCTACACCCGTACTACCTGTCGGATAGACACTCGAGGCGAGCGCTTGAGATATGCCTAGGGTACAGATGGTGAGCATCGTACCGGCAAAGAGAGCTATTCGTTTCATGTAATTACTCCTATTTCCTACGAATCAGTATAACCGACAAGCTATCGACGAAAAAAGAAAAAGCCCGGCCGAGTCGGGCACTTTCTTTGGTTGAGGACCTCGAAAAAATGTACACCTCATTTATGAAGAAATAGCTAGATGGCATGATTTACTCTGGGAGGGCTGGCTAGATTACCAAGCGAACCGGAGGCGGCGAAGAATGTGGGTGCCGCTGTGGATGTGCATCACCTACCTATCTGTGCAACGTAGTTTCCGATGCTGGTTATGAGCATAAGAACGACCTATGCAGATCGAGGGATGAGCCGTGGCTGCACACCTAGTAGAGGTCAAGAGTACTTTGCGGGCCGGTGTAGTTGCCGTTTACTTCAGCCCGTAGAGCGTAATAGCCAGTTTGCGTAAAGGACCCATCACTCTCCCGGTAGCCCATCGCTGCGCTAACCACAGCACGTGATAACCTCAAAACCGGTGGCTCTACAGTCGTATCTAAGATAACTGTTCGGCCGTCTTCTTGTAGATCCAATAGGGCAATATTGCCAAACTGATTTACGATCGGGTTACCTGCAAGAGCATCGGCAGGGCTAGGTGCGCTTTCTCCTGCGACAAACCTTGCTACTGTGCGCGTAGATGTATATGCCATACTTGATGCAGTATTATATCACCGTAAGCTATACATAGCAACAGGCTGACCTGTAACGCTGGAGCTATTCGCCTCCCCTGTTTATCACCATTTACAGATTAGCGATAAACAAAAAAGCACTATCCGGATTGGATAATGCTCATTTGGTGGAGCTGGCGGAGTTCTGCCCTCCGCGTCCGCTGGTGTATCTAGCTAGTCTGCTACAGGCTTAGTCCATTTTATGTCTTAGCGCGGCAGTATCGAAATGGGCAAACATCTGCCGCGGGCAATCCTGATCTTAGCGAATAGCATGGATGGTGCTACTCGAGCAATCAGATGATATAAAACGCATTGACGCTATCTGACGTCACGCCAGGCGTTGCTTTGGCAATTAAGCCAAGGCTGGTGCAGTCTGAGGGAAGAGCTCCTTGAGGGAAGCTACGAGGCCCCTAGACATGCCGGCAGTTTTATCTGCATCTATTGTGGTTTGCCTATAACGCTGACAAGCGACCTGCTGATCTAACCAATAAATCCAACGTCGAGCTTAATTCAGCCCCATGTGGTGCATCTCATTAAGATGCGAAATACTTCGAACACCTCTGTTCGACAGATATATTATAGCATTTTCTCAAGAATTTTGAGACGAATAAAACAACGAGAATTCGCAATAGGTAGGGCATGTTTTCGTCCTTTTGGACTCATCAGCCACGCTTCACATCGAGGAAACATTCTTGGAGTATCGGAGGTCGGCAGCAGGCCGCAGTATTTGATGTTGCCATCACACACTTTGGCCTGCCGACCGGGGACCAGACAGAAGCTGTCACTGCACCGAGCGCCAGCCCAGCCATCCCAAGACCGTCATCGCGACCAGACAAACCAGACCAAGACCGACCTGGTTATTCGCCATGAGGACGATCGCCAACACGAGGCTCAACAGAGTGATGACTCCGAACTTCACTCCGTTGATTGCCTTTGCGATGGGATTCAGCCCCGCTGGTGCGCTGGTTGGCGCAGACGGTGTTTTGGGCCCCCGTGACCATGTTTGCGACATGATGGTTGCTCCTCTCTTGCCGCATCTCTCCGACTCCAATGTACCCTCCCGCAATTGCGAAAGATATCTAATACATAACATGGATATGGTTTTAGCACAACCCAATGAGCATGCAGCGCATGCATCCCTCCTAGTGCACACATAGGCTTAGTGATCGATACTAGCTAGCTAATATACTCACACACTAGCTTGCTTTTTTTCACTCTCAGCATGCACACCTTGGCAAAGCTGATCGTGCAGCGTGCGTAGAATAGCTATGATTTGTTCCTGCTGCTTGTCAGTTAGGGCGGCAAAGGTGGGACGGTGGTAACGTTCTAGCGCAATCATAGCTGCCTCTGTAAGCCGCTCGCCTTTCGGCGTGATAATCGTGAGATGCTCGCGATGATCTTTCGAATTACGAATGCTTTGTAGCAAGCCATCCGCGAGCATAAGTTTGACCTGTCGGCTGATACTAGCCTCAGTCTGACCTAGGTTAGCCGCGATCTCTCGCTGCATAGTACGTGGTTCGGTTTGGAGCGCACGCAGAATCTTAAACTGCGATAACCCAATACCGAGCTGCTCCTGAAGCACCTGGTCGGACTGTTTCGCCAGCAGGCTCGCAATATGATCAAGTAGATAAGTAGTATCGGCCACGGGAGGCATACAAGCTTAAGTGTACTGGCAATACTTAACGTGTCAAGCTTCTGTAGAGTGTTGCCCACTGCTCTAGCGACAACATCTGTGCTCGAGCAGCTGGATCAATACCTGCTTGCATCAGTACGGCTTGCATCTCTTCGCGGTCTGTATGCATGCCTGCACCGAGGCTGTTCAATAGCGTTTTGCGGCGCTGCGAAAAGCCAGCTCTGACCAGGCGAAACAGGCCGGGAGTATCGACATCCGTAGCTAACGGACGGACACGGCGCTTGAGTATTAAGATCTGAGAATCTACCTTCGGTGGCGGCACGAAGAGTGCTGCCGGGACAATACGACCAAGTGACACATTCCAGTACCATTGCGTGGTAACGCTTAGTAGTGACATATCGCCCGGAGCGGCAGCTACCCGCTCGGCAACCTCTTTTTGGACTAACAGTGCCGCCTGTGTTGGCGGTACCTTAGACTCCGACAACACCCGTATCAGGTTGCTCGTTAGGTAGTACGGGATATTGGCAACCACCTTATATCCAGCAGGCAGCTCAGTGAAATTGAAGCGCAAGATGTCAGCTTCTACCACCCGAAGGTTGGTCGCCTGAACACGGGTCGACAATTCGGCAGCGAGGTTGTGGTCGAGCTCGATAGCGATTACCTGCTTTGCTCTGTCAACCAGTAGCTGTGTCAGCGTGCCGAGGCCAGGCCCAATTTCGAGTACTATATCGTTTGGTCTAACTTCTGCTGCTGCGCACATTGCTTCCAGGCTGGCCGTGTCGGTCAACCAATGCTGCCCCAGCGATTTTTTGGTAGACGGTAGCTCACTCATGCAACCCTATTGTAGCAAGTGCGGGTAGGGCTACATCCTTGCGTACATACAGTTACCACCAGTGATACGACAGCCAGTGGTTATATGCAGCATACCAAGAACCATAGTGGGCAAGGGCATACCCGTTACACCACATGAGTTGAGTAACGGGGTTTGTTGCCCAGTCAGCGCCTGCAGTTTGCATTTTGTAGCCAGGTGTCGCCTGACACAGGCCGTAGCCGTTCGGTGTGTATTGATTATCCGGAACAACTGGGCAATAATGTTCGCCTTGCGCCTTGGTCGGGCACCAGCCCGATTCATGGCTGATAATGTAGTCAGCATATTGGTAGTCACCCGGCGTAATGCCTGCGAGCGCCATGTCGCCTTTGATACCGGATAAGTTCGTTCCCTGGGCTACTATTTCAGTTACTGGTTCGCTGGTGACGACTTCCTGAATTAAGTCCTTGCTGACGATCTGGCCGTTTTGTACGAGGATCCTGTACGTCTGCACCTTCTGGCCATCGCTTCCAGTCTGGCGGATTGCGGACGTACCGTATGCCAACGAATTATCCTGGATTATCTGTACTGGCATCGGAATCGTTTCGGCAATGCTCTGGATACCAGTGCCGTCGCGCGTCACGTTAATTGTCTCACCGCTTGCAAGTGGTGAATCGAGCGAAGGACTTACCTGCCCGGTTTTACCAAGAACAATATTCTTCTCCTTTAGGAAATCACCTACGGTCTTAGCGCGTGTTCGCGTGTCTGCTGGGAAGCCGTTTACATTGAGGGTGATCGGCACAGAGCGGTCGATGGTAATGACGCTACCAATTGCCTGCTGTGCCAGGAAGTTATCGACCGGCTGTGTAGAGAGCGCGTCTTCCGCGTATGTCTTGACGCCCTCTTGCGCCGCTATACTGCGTGGCGTAGCTGCGGCGCTAAACCCGACCGTTACTGCGTTCGCATCGACAATCTTAACGGGCGACGCCCGGTACACATTGATACGAAAGTCATCCTGGTGGATTGGGGTGTTCGCCGCTGGTTCAACCACATCTCCCGGGTTGAGCTTGAGCTTGAGCTTAGTAAGCAGCGCGCCGACCGTTCGTTCATGACTCGGCACGGTTTGGGTTCCGTTATCGTACGAAATAATGACAATGTCGTTGCCGGTCGCTACTAGCGGGCTGCCGTAGAAGTGCGACACAAGCGCAAACACGGTGAGCGAAGTGAGCACAAGCACCGCAAATACTAGTACCGGCGCCGCAAAGGGATGCCGGCTTGCTGCCTTGAGACGACGGATATGTCGCCGCTGGTGTACACCAATTCGTTGTTTGAGATAATTAAGTTTCGGACGCATGCGTAGGAAGCCAAAGAGATAAACAAACAGATACCGCTCGTTTGGCTTCTTTACTATTCTAACAGCTCACTGGCACAGCTCCTCTTACAGATACCGCATGTCCTTGACGATCTACACCACTAACCATATAATGACTCTCCACCTGAGGAGAACGACATGGCAACACTACATGAATACGATAATGCGGATTGGATTGGTGATGCGGCAGATCAGACTGACGACGTTGCCTCCGCAACGGAAGTGGCTGACGCCGAAGGCGCCGTGGGCGCTGAGAGACGCTTGGATATTATCCAGCAGTATGTCACCCTCAATCTTGACGAGTCGACTGATCAAGATAACTAATTACAGCTTCTCAATCGGGGCAAAGCTAAGATTTAGCTTTTTGGTACCCTTACCTTTGAAATAGATAGTGACCATGTCACCGTCTTTTTCAACTATCGTACCTTGTCCAAAGAGTTTGTGACGCACTGCATCACCTTCGTTCACTTCTGGGACGTAGCGCGGTTCATTGGAGAATGCTTGATTTGGTGAACTTGCAAACGAATTACTGAATGATGCCTGCGGAGACCAGGTGCTTTCATACCCCAGACTGCCGGCGGTTGACTGAAAGCCGCTGTCGATCTCGCTTAAGAAACGGCTCGGTAGGTTATGCTGCACACCACCATACAAAAGGCGGCTCGTGGCATAGGTCATGTAGAGTTCCTCACGGGCACGGGTCATGCCAACGTAGCAGAGTCGGCGCTCTTCTTCCATTTCGGTTGCATCATACAGCGCCCGAGAGTGGGGGAAGATCGACTCCTCCATACCGATCATAAAGACAACGGGGAATTCCAAGCCTTTCGCAGCATGAAGCGTCATGAATATGACCGCATCACTGCCAAAGTCTGCCGTATCGACGTCACTGACCAGCGCAACTTCCTCTAGAAAACCCTCAAGGCCCACATCTTGGTACTCTTTGGCCACGCTAAGTAATTCGCGGACGTTTTCTTGTCGCGCTTCACCTTGCGGCGTACCGTCATCAAGAAAGCGCAAGTAATCTATCTTCCGCAATAGTGAGTCGAGTAGTGCCGAAACGGTTGTTTCTTCAACCAGCGTCCTAAGCATGTTGAGTGTCACGCCTAGATCGCCTAGAGCAGCGCGTGCTTTCGGGGTGAGCATGGCGCAACTTGCGACATGTTCTAGCGCTTCAGACAATGAGTAGCCCAGGCTGCGGCGCCATTCATGCAACGTCTCGATTGACTTTGGTCCAATTCCCCGCGCTGGCACATTGACGATGCGCTCGAAGCTCACCCGGTCCTCGGGCTGGAAAATAAGCCTGAGATATGCCAGTATGTCTTTTATTTCTTTTCGGTCATAGAAGCGTACGCCGCCAACAATACGGTACGGCACACCGTAACGAACGAACATTTCTTCGACAGAACGACTTTGTGCATTCGTACGGTATAGCACCGCAAAATCACGATAGTGCCGAAACCCGGCATCAACGGCATTGCGCACACGGCGGATGATCATCTCTGCCTCGGCTTGCTCACCGGCAGCCTGGATGATCTGCACCGGAAGCCCGTCGCCTGCGTCAGTCCAGAGCTTTTTGTCTGAGCGCTGCACGTTCTTGGTAATAACGGCGTGCGCAGCATCAAGAATACGCCGTGTACTGCGGTAGTTCTGCTCTAACTTGATGATGGTGCAGCTCTTGTAGTCGTTCTCAAAATTTAAAATATTGCGGAAGTCGGCACCCCTCCAACTGTACACGGATTGCCAGTCATCACCGACGACGGCAATGTTATGGTCCTTGTTGGTGAGCAGCTTGACCAACTTGTACTGAGCGGCATTTGTATCTTGGTACTCGTCGATCATGATGTAGCGAAACTGGTTTTGCCACTTTTCGCGGATTTGTGGCTGCGTTTCCAGCAGTTCGACTGTCCGCTGGATCAGGTCATCGAAGTCTAATGCCGACGCTTCGTGTAGGGCACGTTCATAAAGAGGATAGATCTTGGCAGCTGCTTCCTGTGCCGGGCTCATCGCCATGCTGGCATATTCCTCCGGCGTCTGGAGCTCGTTCTTTGCCGTGCTGATTAGCCCCTTTACTAACCGTGGCGGGAAACTTTTTTCATCAATGCCAACCTGCTTGCTGGCTTGCTTAATTGCCGCCTGAGCGTCCGACTCATCAAAGATAACAAACGATCGTGGTATGCCGATGTGTTCGCCGTCTTGACGGAGCAGTCGCACACAAATACCATGGAATGTACCCATGTAGGGCATAAAACCGCGGTTCTCGGATGATTCACCAAGCAGCCGCGCTACCCGTTCACGCATCTCCTTTGCCGCCTTATTCGTAAACGTGACAGCCAGGATACTATAGGGAGTCGCTTTGTGGTTGGCAATAATATACGCAATACGGTGCGTCAGTGTCTTCGTCTTGCCAGATCCGGCACCGGCCTGAATGAGCAACGGCCCTTCCGTTGTTTCAACAGCCCGGCGTTGTTCCGGGTTTAATCCCTCGAGAAGATTATCCATGCCCACGTATTGTAGCAAACAGCAAGCGTAAGCATATGCTGTAATTTATATGAAGCAAACTACTTAAAAAAGTGTGTCAGAGACTGCATATTACCGACATGCAGGATGCCGGCATCAAGCACGATATCGAACCAGACTACCGTAAGTATGAGTACAAGTAGTAACACCATGAGAGAGCGAGATACGCCGCGCCGTGCTTCGGTATTCTTGATGGGCAAATAGTACTGCCTGGTTGCGATGATTCGTTCTTGCTCGGCAACACGTGCAGCTTCAGCATCGTCCACCTTTTTCTTGGCGTCAGCGAAGGTCTTATTCGGCGCAAGTTGACTGTCAGCTCTACCCGGAGCAGCTGATGCGTCGCCGGGATCACTATCCGCGCTGATGTCGTCTTCTGTAGATAACGGCGCGCTGGAGACAGGTGCAGGTGCACTCGCCTGTGTAGCCAATGGAGAGGGAGGTGTTGAAGAAGCGGGTTTGCTCACAACGTCTTGCATAGCGGACGCCACTGGCTTAGGTTGTTCGGCAGGTCGCGATGGTGCAGCCACTAGTTCACTTGTGGGCATCGCCGGTACTGCAGGCCGGCTAGAGGCCTGATCGGTTGGGGTACTACCGCTAGGTGCTGGCTCGTCAATCTTCACGGTGATAGCCTTTTTGCCCACGATCTCAGCCGGCGTTCGGCCTTGCGGCAATACTGGAGCGGTCAACGCTTCCGATGATGAAGCAGGTTCTAGAGTGACATCTGGCCCTATATTAGTGTCTGCAGCGGCTGAGGATAAGGGCACCAGTGTGGCGGCTTTTGCTGTTTTTGCTTGATGCGGCGCTAAGACCGTCAAGGTTCTACCAACACGAGAGACGCTTGGACGAGGCACCGATTCCTCGGGCTTTTCCATGCCATCTGGCGAGACCATCATCGGATCTTGCCGTAAGAGGGGCCGGTTTGTGACGATGACCGGACGTGCCGAAGCAGGCGGCATAGCCGTACCGGGCTGCATGATATCCATGGTTTTGGGAGCTTTCTCATCGCTTTTGCTATTCGCCATGTTCTTTCCTCCGTTCCTGTACCAACTGGTATGCGGTAGCTACAATGGCAGTAAATTTATGATAATTCAGGCTGGCTGCGCCTGGCATAGCGCCATCGCAATCCGGTAGTTCTAGGTAACCACGCGCGATTTGATCGTCAACACTGCCGCCATATATAATTCGTACCATGCCTGCGGCACGTTTACCGTATAATTCTTCGATTTCGTAGCGGATACGCTGCATTGCTTCTGCGGCTTCATACGGCTTCGCGAGAACGCCGCCGAAAGTACTAATGGCCCAGACCGGCTCATAGGCGATAACCATATCTTCGATGTCGCTGGCGGTCAGGTCACTAAGTGCCGTGGTCAGTTGATCGTGTAGGACCTGTTTGGTTTCACCGCCGTGTCGCTCTTCGTACGTTTCACCAATGCACAAGATAGGCGTGATCTTATTGCGCACGGCAGCAGTCACTTTATCACGGACAACTTCTAGCGTCTCATTAAAATATATCCGGCGTTCTGAGTGACCGATAATGGCATAGTGCACCAGCTCGCGTAGCTGCGTAAAGCTCGTCTCACCAGTGTAGGCGCCCTCATCCTTATAAAAGCCGTTCTGGGCTGCAAGCCGAAATTTCCGCCGATCGATTTCCAAGCTAACCGGCTGAAGCGCAATCATGCTGGGAGCAAGTGCGACTTCAAGATCGCGGTGAGTCGCAATCCGTTCGTTGAGCCGATGCACCATTAGACTCGACTCATGCACATTCAAGTGCATCTTCCAGTTACCGACGATGAGCATTTTTCTCATAGCACTTATGGTTTATTGTACAGCATTATTTATCTTGTAAGGCTTCAACGCCAGGTAACGTATGACCGGCCATGAGCTCCAAGCTTGCGCCACCGCCAGTCGAGACATGGTCGAAGGCCTTGACGAGACCGCGGGCTTCGACGTAGCCGACCGTATCGCCGCCGCCAACCAGACTGAACGGCCGGTGGCCAAACTGGCCAAGCATTGCCTCAACCATCAGCTCTGTGCCATGCGAATACGGTCCGACCGGGCCCTGCGTGCCCGCCTGTTCTGTTACCCCCATCGAGCCGTTCCAGATGACCGTGCTCGCGAGCTGCATCGCGCCAGCATAGAACGAACCAGTAAACGGACCGATATCTAAAATGTGTTCGTCATCCTTGATTTGCGACGCAGCATGTGGCGGACGCTTCGGATAATTTTCGATACTGGCGATGACGTGCGCGCTCCAATCGATGATACGCGTTGGCGCTAGCTTATCGATTTTACGCGCCACGACGCCATCGTAAGGTAACGCGAAAACAAACGGCTGTTTGCGTGCCTTGTCGGCCGCTTTATCCATGATTTCTTTAGCGATTCCGATATCATCTTTCTCATACAAGCTCTCAGCGATATCGATACCCTTAGCCGCAAGGAAGGTATTGGCCATAGCACCCCCGATAGCTATCACGTCAGCGATGTCGATAAATTTATACAAGAACTCAATTTTGTCGGATATCTTAGCGCCGCCAACGACCGCCATAAGCGGCCGCTGGGGATTTTCCATCGCTTCAGTAATAATATCGACTTCCTTGGCGAGATGAAGCCCCGCCACACCGACCGGTACACACCGAGTAATCGCGCTATTACCTGCTTCCTCGCGGTGCGCCAATGCAAAACAATCGTCAACAAAGATCTGGGCACCAGTGTCACTCGCGATATGGCGCGCAAAGCCCAGGTCGTTCTGCTCTTCTTCAGGATAGAAACGGAGGTTCTCGAGCATCAGTAGCTTACCAGGCTGCAGCTGGGCACAGGCCTGCTTGACCTCGTCACCGATACAGTCATGGACGAACGCCACCTCTTGATCCATAAGCTTCGCTAAGCACTCGGCGACAGGCTTCAGGCTCATCTTTGGGTTGATAACCCCGTCTGGTCGGCCCAACTTAGAAATTAGGACGATGCGGCAACCCTGCTCTTGGAGATACTGGATAGTCGGTATGCAGCTGGCGATCCGGAAATCGCTCGCTACCTTCTGACCGTCATCCGTCAGGGGGGCGTCAAACTCACCATGCACAAGCACGGTTTTATCCTGAACGTCGACGTCTCGAATTGTCTTTTTCGCGAACAAGGTACCCACCCTTACCGTTAATGCTTATATGTCTATTCTACAATACCAAACTTGTTGGCGCTCAAAAAGAAAACCTTGGCAGAAGCCAAGGTTCCCAGGATCAAATTTTTCGGAGCGGTCAGTCAATGCTCTTTCCAAACTATATTTTGTTATAGCACAGTACGCAACATTATGCCACGGCTTATCCACAAGCTTGGAAATTTATTTCGTTACTGCAGGTTCTTTCACTTTAAGCGGTGACTTAACTGGCTGATTGTTTGTAGAACCATCCGGTACCACCAACCGGGACTTCGAAAACGAGAAGCCAAAGGTGCTCCCCTTATTTTCTACGCTGGAGAAGATAACGGAACCGCCTTGCGCCAGAATGACTTTTTGAGCCATGAATAGGCCAAGGCCCGTTCCATCTGGCCGTGCTTTACGGGCATTCGTTGCACGATAAAACTTGCTGAACAAGTGATGTTGTTCGCCCTTTGGCACACCGATGCCATCATCGGTGACCCGCATTTCGATGGTCGACGGCTTATCGATTAGCTCAACGTTAATATGCCCGCCGGCCTGGGTGTAGTAGATGGCATTGTCAACAAAGTTCATGATGACCTGACGGATCTTTACTTCGTCGAGCATAAGTATGGGAAAAGGTTTATCCACAACAGAGGTTAGCTCAACGTTCTTTACCTGTGCCGTCTCTTTTAGCTGCTCAATTTCCTCGCTAACCACATCACCGAGCCTAACTGGAGCAACATCAATAACAAATTTGCCCGTCTTGAGTCGCGACACATTTAACAAATCTGTAATGAGAAAGACCATGCGCTGCGAACTGGCAAATGCCTGCTTCAGCATTTGCGTCTGCGTGCCGTTCAGTTTGCCAGCGTCACCTTCAAGAACCATACTGATATATCCTTTGACTGAGGTCAGTGGCGTTCTCAACTGGTGTGACGCCATACTGATGAAGTCGTCCTTAATATTATCCAGCTCTTCAAGCCTCCTGTTGGTACGACGCAGCTTGCTGGTAGCACTATCTACCTCTTCTTGAAGCGTTACATTGAATCTCTGAATTTGTTCAAAGCGCAAGGCATTCTGCATACTAATTGCAATCTCGTCGGCAGCAACGCTCAGTAATCGTTTATCACGATCACTATACAACTCACCAGATTGCTTATGCCCCAGCAAGATATACCCTAAATCTTCATGCGTCGTACGGAGCTTGGCCGCAAGAGTTATACCCTCGTCTCGTAACCAAGTGACGAAGTTTTTGCTGACATCTAATGGGTCGTCAACGTCGATGATGGCATCATTCGCTCCCTGTGCAAACGCTCTAAGTTTTGCTACAGCATCCTTGTCTTTGCTGACTAGGTTCGTGAAAAGGACATAGCGGAAAGATTGAGGTTTCAATGCTTCTTGGAGTACCGACGCGGTACTTTGTTCTAGTTGATGTAGTTCTGGCGTACGCACAAGGATATCACTTAACTTATCTAACACGTCTTGTGGATCGTAATAATGCCTGAAAAAGATTGCGCTTGTCCATCTATCAAATATCCGGCGGAGTGCCTGTAAGGCATACAGAAACACCACACTAAGTGACACCACAGCTATTGATTGCTCAGTGCTTAAGTACCGGCCAATATAATGGCTAACTACAAATACGAAAGGCGTCACAAATATAAATGTGATTACGAATAATGTGCTTGCGTATGCTGCTGCCCTAACAACAAAGAACTGAATGTCAAATAGCTTATGTCTCACTATCGAGTAGCCGATCAGACATACAAAGAAAGCGCCGTAAAGTGGCGTAATACTAATAAAATCAGTCCTTTTCAAAAGTATAGGCAGGATGACGCCTGTGATAGGAGAAAAAAGCAGGATAGGCATGACGCCTGTGAGCATATAGATGTACTGTTGTCGTAGGATGCCGCGGCTTTCCCTTATTCGCCTGAATAACGACCATACCCCGAATACGAGGAACGAAACCAGGTGTACAAAGAATAAAATCGCTCCAATACTTGGCACCGGTGTAGGATTAGTGGTACCCTGCAGCCCAGAGAATACTACTGGTGTGAAATCAAGGAAAAAAATGCCGACCGTGGCGTAAACGCCGGCTTTCTGAAGACTGCTTAACCGAGCGTTTTTTGACCCAAGATAGAAAATGAGATAGTACAGGCTTGCCACCAGAACGTTAGAACAAGCTATGACTGCACGGATGTAGATAAGCCTATTAGTCGTGGCGAGTGAAAAATAGTTAGCAATCGATAAGACCACTAGCGACAGCGTTAATAGCCCGTACACTCTATTTACTGTGCTGCGTGAATTGCGCGCAACAACAAAGAACCCCGTTCCTGCGCTGGCTAAGACACTAAAAACAAGAATAGCAATACTTAGCATTATGCATAAGTATAATACATCGTCATGAGCCCAAGAAGCTGGCTGTCTAAGCGGCTCAATTCGCTACGGACTTCTGCTATGTCTAAGAAGCGTTGATGGCTGCGCGGCCTAAGTTTTGCACTGGCAATGCCAAAATCCGCTCTGGATCGATTATAGCCCTTCCCGCTGGAAGCTCACGCCCAAGCAATATTGCTCGAGCAACAGTAGCCCCGATACTGCCACCAAGAGCTGCAGTAGAGCCCAACTGCGGTATTCCTCCACCTAGTACATGGCTTTCCAAATCCCGAAGAGATGCAACCAGGCGTGGCTGGGTTGCGAGTAGTTCGCTGAACATTCTTACTCTATATTCTTGTATCTGTTCAACGCTGGCCTCTCCTGCTAATAGCGATGCAAATTCAGCTGGATTCAACCGGCCACCAAAAGGTTTGGTATTTTCATCTAGATCGTATCGTTCGATATCAATGACGCTTGCAGTGCCCAGGTCTGTAATCATAACAACAGGGATTCTGTACTTAGCTGCGTACGCACGAATCATCGCCTTTGTAGGCAAATCGTCAACTTCATCAAATATAATGTCGGGACGGTCTTTGGGCGGAATCGTCTCTAGTGTATCGGCGTCAATGGCTTGGCGATACTGCCTCTGTTTTAAATAAGGATCGCGAGCACTAACTTGTCGTGCAAATAGATCCACTTTTGACATACCTACATGGTCAAAGCCCGCACGCACGCGGCCCATGTTAGTAGGAGAAAGGTGATCTGGATCGGCATATGCTAGCGTTCCTCCAATTCCACCCATGAGTAGTTGTGCAGCTATCTCGCTGCCTACGCTCATACCTGCAATAAATACATTCTTAGTATATAGCAGCTCTTGCTCTTCTCTAGTCACAAGGTGTTGATTGCGTGCTGTATAAAGCCTACGTAAATCAACTTCAGGCGGAAAATGGACTAATTGTTGCGACCATGGTAAATAGACCCAATTACCATAATCTTGCCCAAATCCTCTCCTAGAAGCCAGGAAATCTGCATATACTTCTTCGCCCCCTACTTGATCAGGATGTAAAATACCAAAAAGCTCAGTAGCGAAGCTGCCGGTTTCGTCAGCCCCACTGCTGACTTCATCAATCCTTTGGACCCAATGCATGCGTTCAAGTCGTGCTAGCCTTCGTCTCCCAACATCTGTTGCACCATTGTAAATAGTCGGCTCTTCCCAACTAACAGTTTCTGCGCCAGCTAGCACTTGCTCAGAAGGTTCTGGTTGAGGCTTCTTAGCTGTGCTCCATTTGCGTCCAACGACTCCCGCTGCTATCATCTGCTGTCTTGCAAGTCTCACGTCCGACGGCAATAACTGGTCATCTATACCTTCAGTCATGTAGACAAGTTCTTCTGCCAATCGCCGCCTCGCAGATATGGATGTTTCTTCTGTATATGACCGATATATATTGTCAAAGAATCGGCTGGGGCTAAGGATAGTCGGTCTCAAAGCAACACGTTGGCTATCGACACGTTCATCGTCAATCTGAACATCATCGCCTATTACAGTAAAGTTGTGCCTCCCCCAGCGGGATACAAAGGTGTCGAATGTACTTGTTACAATTGCAAACCCCCATTCCTCCGGAGGGTGAAGAGGAGACCGTTGCAGAGCTGGATGGTCAGCAAGATAGGCTCGCTGTACTTCGGATCGGACAACTTCGTGGATACCCTCTGGAGAACCAGCGGCACTATGAGCTAGTGCAGCAATCTCAAACAACTCCGCGCCAGATTCTAAGATGCGACCCAGATGAGCGCGTCCGGTATCAGATAAAGTGCCTTCAAACTTGTCATAGGAGGGAAGCGTATGTAGATCACTACTTACCATGCGAACCTTGCGCATTGTCGCTCTGTCGTTTATGTCTGCAGGATTCACTGCCACGTGGTAAAGGACATTTGGCCCCCATGCCCGATCAATCGACTCACTATCCACACGCAGCTTGCCGGTCACTGGGTCTCTTGTAACGGCATCGTGAGTAGCAAAAAAACCGGCCTGTACATAGCCTTGAGCATGAGTATCAAACGCGTCATCAATCACTACCGCCGCAGACCAGTCATTTTCCTCATCAGCCTCAGTAACGTTGGTGTGAAAATATACATCCGCAGGATTAAAGCGTGCTCCATGTTCGGCCACTTGATATTCGTAGCCTACTGAGGGATCCTGGAAGTCTGGTTCTTCTATTGTGTGTAGGGCCATTGATGCTCCCTTTGAAGTTAAAACAAAAAACGGCCCAGGTGAAGCTTCCCTCACTTGGCGCCGTTTTGACTGCTAACTTGCTTGCTTACTTTTTAGTAAGATGTTCTTATATTACATTATTGTCCACGATGTGTCAATCACATGTCCGTAAAGAAGCTTGCGGCGACACATTTGCATCGGTATAATGGCCACCCGTGAGGAAATATGCCCCTTATTGAGCTCATGCTCAGTGAAAATGCATACAGTTCAATGTTATGATCCATAAAGTCGCGATCGTCGAAGATGAACTGCCGATACAAAGCATGTACCGGCTGAAATTAGAACGCGAAGGTTTTGAGGTTGCAGTAGCGTCAAACGGACGCGTTGGGCTTGGACTTCTCAAAGAATTTAGGCCGGACCTAGTGTTGCTCGATCTTCGAATGCCGGAGATGAGCGGAGATGAGTTACTGTCTCGCCTCCGCAGCACTGAGTGGGGAGCGCGTATGCGTGTAATTATACTCACCAACATTAGTAAAAACGAGGCGCCTCAGGCACTTCGTTTTTTACACGTAGACCACTATATCGTCAAAGCACATTACACACCAAGCCAGGTAGTCGCCGTAGTAAAAAGCGTGCTAGGTATTACCGACCAACCTGTCAGTGTACGTGCAGATTAAGGAGTTAGCGTATAGTTTCTTGAGAAACTCAGTATGTTACACTAGCCGATAGAGGAAAAATATGGCAGCAAAGATTGCAATTATCGAAGATGACCCGGCAATTTCACAGATGTACCGGTTTAAGTTTGAAGCTGAGGGCTATGCGGTCGAAACCGCAGGCAATG
>JANWHZ010000026.1 GCA_025450135.1 Candidatus Saccharimonadales bacterium | reverse complement strand
TGGCTCCGGGGACTGGATTCGAACCAGCGACCTAGTGGTTACACTTGTCCTATGCTTTCGCATGGGCGTGGACTATCTCATCGTCCTTAAATAAGAACGTAGGGCGCTAATGAGAGGTTATTGTTAGGCTCACTCTCTAGTCTCTGAACCTTCCAGAATCTCTTAACCTAATTCTGGCTTGGCTGCGGATTATCCTGTCAAAACGATTTAGACTTCCCGCAATTCACCCTATGTACACTTCGGCGTTACCGCTGAAGGCTGCGTAGTAATTGTTTGTGTTACACAGCCACCCGCTCTACCGCTGAGCTACCCCGGAATATTGACTATAAAGAACACCCATCAGTTGATGAGACAGAGGGGATTATATCGGATATGTGGCAAGGGAGCAACATCTCTGGTTTGTACTAGTAATTCGATGCTTGCCTGCTCCGACATGATAAGATAAAAGCACTAGCACAAAAACGCACATATGAATCCACATCGGATCGAAAAGAACAGAAGAATGGCGTCACTACTATTACGGCATTTAGTGACGACTCGTGGTATCTATGCATCAACAGATAGCGGCTGGCAAGGTTCTTTTCATGCGCTCTTTGGCCGAGATAGCGCCATCACCGCATCACTAATATTTAGCGCTGAAATGCAGCATCCGGTTAGAAGACGGTTAGGGCCAAAGGCGTATCATGGCCTGTTGTACTTGCGTCACTGGCAAGGTGTCAATAATAACCCGGCAACCGGTGAAGAAATTGGCAAAATCAGCCACGAAGTAAGGGCCGGTCGGTCGCGTAATCACCAGACACTCAGTCGGCTCAGAGCGTTTCGTAAACTTTGGTACCTCGACCCACATGATCACCTCCTAAAAAGTTGGGACAGCGCTGATAGTACGCCGCTTTGGATAATAGCGGTTTCCCGTTGGCACAAAGAATCGCAACTGGAATATAGTTCTGAAGTGCTTGCTAGCCTGCATTCAGGGCTTGACTGGTGTCTAAGAAATGTTGCTGAATATGGTGGCCTAGCAGGTTTTACTGGCGCGGATTTACGTCCCGAACGGAAAACGACTGGTCTGCATAACCAGGGCTGGAAAGACAATTTTGGAGCCTACCAATATTCTGATGGGTTGCTTGCGAAGCACCCGATTAAGGATGTATTCGTAAATGCTGCCTGCTGGGCGGCGTTCAGATATGGCGCTGCGGTCTTCCGAGAACGCGACCCGACGTTCGCAGCAGTGTTAGAGCAATCCGCCAAGGACCTAAAAGAACTTTTCAATAATCCGAAACATGGCTTTCTTATGACTGATGAGCAATCGATGCTGCACTACTATGCAGAAGCACTGGACGGTAATAACAAGCCTTTGGCCTCCATTTCCGCTGATGCTGCCATGTGTCTCTGGGCATATTATGATGATGAGTGTGTCATAGATGACATGTACATTTCCGACGTTGCACGTCGGGTAACAATGGATGACATGTTAAATCCTGAAGCAGGCGTGCGCAATTACTCCAGCGGGACAATTGTTCCAAAGCTGTATGCCGGAGGCTACCACCGCAGTTCTCATACATATTGGCCGTTTGTATCAGGACTGATTGCTGAGGGGTTAGACCATTTCGGCTACACACCTGAAGCAAAACTAGTAGCGGAAGCACTGTTGGCCGGTGTTTCTCACTTTAACTCTTGTATCGAAATGTTCTTGGAGGCGGAGCCACACGTCTTCCAACCCTGGCATAATGTGGATAATAAACAGCAAAGCGCGACAAACCAGGCATGGACGGCAGCAGCAGTATATTATGCCAGTGCGTACCTGTTAACGAGCGACCAAAGGGCGAGACACCCGGCCAAGAGAAAGGCTGTAACGGCCCATCCGTAGCTCAGTAGCCTGCGCAAGACTGATAACCTCTCTGTAGCGCTTTACATAGCTTTGAGCCATGATTGGAGCTGAAAATTTCTTTTCAACAATTCGCCGACATTCAGTAGGATCTATCTGGTCGACCATACCCATATAGCGTTTGAACTGTGCTTCAGTGTCGGCGAGGAAGCCGTTCTTGCCGTGCTCAATAATTTCTGGGAATGCACCGCGTTTGTAGCCGACTACCGGAGTGCCAGATGCTAGTGCGTCAATGATTGCGATACCAAATGGTTCCTCCCACTGAATGGGCGCCAGAAACGCTTTGGCATTTGCAAACAACGTCTTTTTAGGAGGCCCAAATACTGCGCCAATATACTCAATCTGGTCTGGCACAAGATGAGGCATAATCTTATCGCGGAAATATGGAAAGTATGGATTATTAAGCGCTACCAATGAGGGGTGTTTGAGCTCTTCGGACAACTGTCGGTTGTTGGTGATGTCGCCAATAGTCCCGGCAATCTTTAACTTTACACCGAGTTCGTGGCAGAGCTTGGCGGCTGTGGCCTGTCCCTTATCCGGCTTGATACTGCCGACGCTGAGGAAATAATCCTCCTTTTGCTCTTGATATATAAAGTCATCCAGGTTAACGCCGTTATAGACATACTTCACCATGTGCTTCTTCAAGTTGCGAGGGACCGTGCTCAGCTGCGATTTGGAGATACCGTTAAAGTAGAGACGATTCGTGGCCTTCAGCTCCTTAAATAACATCCGGTTGTCTGGTAGCCCCTCAAGAATCAGCTTTTCGTTGGTAAACGGCTCGTGTAGCGTGCTCAGTATAGGGGGCAGGTCTTTGCAAGCTAATGCCATCATGGCGGGTCCCAGAAAGCTGTTGTGGTCGTGAATAATGTCGACGTCGCCTATCTCACGGATGACGTTAAGTGCGTGCAAAATATGGGCGCTCATAACCGGCAGCACTTCATACCATGGCCGGTGGATGTGTTGGTATTGGTCCTCTTTGTGGTACCAATACCGTTTGGTTGCTTTTGTGGTGCTCCCACCGACGGTAAATAAGATAACCTCATGGCCCATCTCGTAGAGGCTTGTGCTTAGATTATGCACAACATTTTCGATGCCGTAGTAACAGCCCGGGTATGTACTAAGCCAAGGCGGAGCAATAATTGCAATCTTCAGCTTCTTGCTGCGATCAAGCATGTAACTCCTATGTAGTTTCATCATAGCGCACTCATGTCTAAACTACAACTTCGACAGCGAGTATTATAATGCTAGACATATGGTAGGCGTATGGGATGCCCACTTAGAGCGTAGGCCAGATTTGCCTGCCCACCCTTTACTGCGTATTGAAGAGGTAGAAGATGAATGTGGCGTTCCGCCCGACTTGACCTCCGACGTGCCTGACTTAGCCCCTTACCTGACTATTGGGGACCAAGTGGTAGCGGTTGAAGCAACGCCGAACCGGCACGTATTTGCCGGCCACCCGTCAGCGCTGCGTCAGTTGCTGCGTATTGCGGGTGTCGAGACTGTTGCTGATATTGGATCTAACGGTCCGCCCCTGGCTTCGTTGCCGTTTCCGGAAAATGAAGGCATCCCGGAGCGAGAAAAATTTAGTCATATGTTTGGGCGGGACAGTCTGTTTGTATCGCTTTTTCTTAAGGATCTTTACCCTGCATTACTGCGCTCGACGGTGGTCAAGCTGGCCGAGCTTCAGGGTCTTACCTATAATCCGGTGAGTGGCGAAGAACCAGGCGGCATTCTGCATGATAATCTGGATCCTACCACGCCGCTGGCGCACAAGTTTGCCGAACTGTTCGGCTGGCAGTTTCCTATGTACACGACCGTAGATGCAACGCCGCTCTTTATTATTGGCGTTACATACTACGCACAGAACGTTGATGGCTCCTTGCTTAACCAGGAAATTGTCGGCCGGGATGGCAGACGACGAACGATGCGTGACGCACTTGCTGCGAGCGTCAGCTGGCTGACCAATCGACTCAACCGTAATCACGAAGGGATGCTTGAATATTACCCAGTTACATCGCTTGGTATGGAGAATCATGGCTGGAAAGATAGCTTTCGTGCGTACGTACATAAAGATGGCACGTTTGCGAATCACGCCGGGGGTATCGCGTCCGTAGAAGTGCAAGGCTATGCCTATGATGCACTTCTGGCGGCAGCGAACACGTACGATACGCTTGATCAATCCGCTCAGGCAGCGTTACTGCGTGTTCAGGCGGCCATGTTACGCCAATACGTGCTGAATGAGTTCTGGGTCAACGACTTGGACGGTGGTTATTTCGCGCTCGCGACAGACCGTGGCCTTGATGGCCAGCCGCGCCGACTGGAAGTGCGTAGTTCAAATATGGGGCATTTACTTAACTCGCGGCTCCTCGATGGTTCTGAGCCTGATGTGGTTCGCAAACGCCAGGCCGTAGTGGCGACACTCTTCCGGCCTGACATGTTAGCAACGGCAGGGGTGCGGACACTGTCAAACCGTGAAAAAGGATTTAATCCAGTCTCGTACCATAACGGCGGCGTGTGGCCGCATGACACGGCGTGGATTGCAGTAGGCCTAGAACGGCATGGCTTCTACGGCCTGTCCTGGGAACTGCACCGACGAGTTCATCACGTTATCGAGACGACACATAGTTTCCCTGAAGTGGCACAAGGAGGCAATGGCTTAGAGCCTCGCCTGTCTACGCGTTGGGTGCTTGTTTGGAATCCAAGCATCAACCGCTATACGCTTGATCCACTCGAGCGGACGCCACAGGAAATCCAAGCCTGGGTTGTGGCAGCTAATTATCTCGCAAAATGCAAGTGGCCGCTCCCCGCAAATTTCAGCCGAAAGCTACCAGCTATGCCGCATGCAGCGACTGATCCTGCCCTCCGTGAGATAGAAGCTACTATTTTGTCGGGTGTACCGTCTGTAGATGCTGGGTAGCAGCTAAAGCAGCTACCTGTATTTGAGTGCAGTGGCAATACTTCGCTCTTCGTCTCGTTTTTTCAATGTTTGGCGTTTATCATACTTCTTCTTACCTTTGCCGATAGCAATCCGTAGCTTGACGTACCGACCACGATTCAATATCTCAAGAGGCACGATCGTACGCCCGTCTTGTTTAGCTTGCATAAAAGCGTTGATTTCACGATGCTTAGCCAGTAGGCGCCGTGTGCGCGTCTTGTCGGCCTCTGTAATGGGAATGCCACTTGAGCCAATAACGGCGGCATTAACAAGCCACAGCTGGTCGTCTTTGATGGTCACGTACGCGCCCTGCAGCTGCCCATGTCCGAGCCGCAAACTTTTAGCCTCTGCTCCAGTGAGCTCGAGGCCGACCACAATACTATCACCCAGCTCGTAGTCAAATCGAGCACGGCGGTTTTGGATGGTTTTATGCTGCTGGCGTTTCTTCTTGGCCATAGGTGTTAGTATGCAACAAAGCAGATACGAATGCTAATCGTTCTCGGTGTATACCTGCTTGGCCG
Organism: Candidatus Saccharimonadales bacterium; assembly: GCA_025450135.1. Classification (GTDB taxonomy): domain Bacteria; phylum Patescibacteriota; class Saccharimonadia; order Saccharimonadales; family UBA4665; genus JANWHZ01. Next base: position 8,006 of record JANWHZ010000026.1, on the reverse strand, counting down.
CATTCCAGAGGTCGGGCTGGTGCAATACTGTCATGCGGTAGTACCAGTACTCGGCTCCCCAAAGGTAAATTGGCTTCATGCCGGTACGCTTTGCGAACGCGACAGTATCGTTGAAGCGCTGCACGTTCATTGTCATGTTCTGCTCGGCGAGCGAGGTTGTTAGCACGGACTGACCGTCGGGCACCCATGGTTCGGTCTCAAGTTCGTGGATAAATGTATCTTTCCCCGTCGAGATTTTTTCCATACCAGCCATAAAGGAGTAATACCAGTCTGGAAAGGGGTACTCAAGATACCGGCCGATTGGGGTACTCCAGACCCGTAAATAGATCGACATGCCGTACTCGTCGGGGATCGGCGGGTTAATCCCCCAGCCGATGATGTTGTTGCTGCGGGTAATGATGAGCGGTCGGAATGGGTCAAGCAAACGTACTAAGTTTGATTCGGCGATAAGGCGCGACGTACTGTCGTCGGTGCAATCGCCGAATTGCTTGAGGTAATATTCGTTCTCCAGCTGGTAACTCTCTAGCGCAGGGCTGGTTTTATACCGGTTGATCACCGCCGTCATAAATTGCATGAGCTGCGGTTGCCAGACGGTTATGGGCTCACCATTTACCCAGCCCGGCTGGTGGCACTCTGGCCATCGCGGCTGGCGTAAGCCAATGGCCAGAGTGATCTTGGCGCCGTGTGCCTCAGCCTCTCTAAATTCCCAATCAAGTTCGCCAAAGTCATACTTCCCTTTTTGGGATTCGATGTCGCTCCAATAGCTGACGAGCCGAAGACGTCTGACTCCTAGGTCATTAAGCATCCCTAAGTAATTAGCGTGCGGGTCGAGGCCGAGATACTTGGAATAGTCAGCAATGAAGCTGGCACCGAAGTCATACGGTGCTGCGCGGTTGCTCCACACGTACCACTGGGCGATACCGTACATACAGCCTGTTAGAGTGAGGAAGCTAGCGATAAGTATAATCGCTAGCTTGTGCCACCACTTGCGACGCCAATAGGTAGTGAATACCTGCCGCAATGAAGTGGAGAGATGCTTACGCTTTTCTAAGCTGCCTGGCATACAATGGACCTACGGTGAAAAAACGCATTAGTATTATCATACCTGCTTATAACGAAGCACGCATCTTGTCCGCCTGTTTAGATGCCATCACCATGCAGACCACGCCGCCTGATGAAGTTATCGTCGTCGATAACAACTCGTCTGACGGCACGGCTGCGGTTGCGCATCGTTACCCATTTGTGAAGGTGGTGCATGAGAAACGCCAAGGTATCGTGTTTGCCCGTAATAAGGGTTTCGAGGCGGCGTCTGGCGAATTACTGGCGCGCATTGATGCCGATACCCATGTGCCAGCAGACTGGATCGAGTCAATAGAGAAGTTTTATGCCGAGGAAGGTCACGCGCAAACTGTACTGACTGGGGGCTGTTACTTCTATAACTTGCGTAGTGGACGGCTGACAGGGCGAATCTATGATTTTCTGGTCCATCAGGTGAACCGACTACTCTTGGGTTTCTATTTTCCGTGGGGGTCGAACAGTATAATTCCGCGAGAGGCGTGGGAAGCGGCAAAAAATAGCGTCATGCTCCGGGTGGATATCCACGAAGACCTTGACCTTGGTATCCATCTGGCGCACGCAGGGATTACGACTGAATATATTGCCTCATTTCGGGTGGCGGCGATGGCCAAACGTATACTGTCAGGTCACCATGAGCTGTGGTCCTATCTCGTCTGGTGGCCGAAAACGTATCGTGCAAACCATATATGGACATGGCCCCTCGTCTGGCCGCTGACAAGCGTGATATGGCTTGGCAGCTACTGGATTTGGGTGTCTGAATGGTGGATGGCACGATTTGCCACAGCTCATATGAGCGAATAATTACTTTTTGATATACATCACTCAGGACATAATTTGCCTTGTTATGAGCGTATTGGTAGCCCGTGAGTGATTTGAAAGCTGTAGCAAATGTGTCGCAGTTAACTTGGATTGACGCAGCTGATACAAGAAGAGCGCCGTAACACGTGCTTGGGACGTTCATGTCACTGAGCACGAGGTCATCGCAAGAGAGGTGGCGCGAGTTGTTGTCCAACACGGGCGGGCACCGCAATTTGTCGGCGAGGCGCCAGCTATGTATTCAGCTACGGCGAGTGAGGTGCTAATCCACTTGAAAGCTCCGCTGCAAGCTGCTCGTGATCGGTTGCCGCTGACACCACGTAATGAAGCTGTGAATGAGGATCCCGACCAGCCAAAAGCATGGCGAATGTTTGGTTTGGCGTTCGGTCTTGGACTGGTGGCTACTGCCGTACCCACTAATGAAGGTATTGCTATTGCCGTGAGGCCTATGCCCCAAGCCACCTACGACAGTGTAGCGGCAAGGCGCATGAGAATCTGAGATGAAACGCCATATTACAACATGAGCAGGCAGAATGGCTAAAAATCAATTCCCTTGTTGGCGAGAAACTTCTCGTCGAAATGATGTTTAATTTTGGTCATGTCAGTTGCGATGTCGACTAACGGCAGTAGCTTGTTTGGAAAATTACGGCCAGTCAGACATAGGTTCGCATTTGGCGCTCGTTTTGTAATCAGTGATTCGAGGTGGGACTCACTTAGTAGACCGTCGTGCACCGCATTATTAATCTCGTCGCAAATAACGAGCTGGAATTTGCCGCTTGTCGCACATGCTAAGGCTTCGTGATACGTCTCCTCCGCAGCCTGTTGGTGCTGCTCGGGAGTAATATGCGGCAGGCTCAGGTCACTTGGCGCGTCATAGAATCCCTTCCCGCCTTTATAAAAGTACAACTGATCCTTGAATAACGGTTGGATGTCGCGGATAAAGATATGCTCGCTAACACCCCAGTATTTGATGAACTGTATAAACGCCACGTTCCACCGGTTGCCAAGCGCACGCGCGAGTAAGCCGAGTGAGGCGCTCGTTTTTCCCTTCCCTTCGCCCGTGTATACCACGACAACGGATGCCTTTGTTTGATAGTCCTCAAACGTCACGTTCTCATTATATATGTTGTCAAACTGAAATTTTTAACGAGTTAATCCTAAGCTATACTTGATGTTAGTTACGTTTTTTGTGTGAGATAGCGATAGTGGAACTGAGCGAGCGAAAGAGTGAGCAATTACCGTATGTTATTTTCCGCTCGTTGAGGGTTGGAGACGAAGTATATGCCGCTGATGATGAGCACTGGTACGCATTTCGGATTAGAGAGCTAGATCGGCAGCCAATCGTGGATTTCAAATGGCGGCGGCGTGTTCAGGCAGGACAATCGCCGCCATGGAAACCTGGCCCGGTTGGGACATTTCTTTGTGGACATTGCGACGGTTTTCGTCAAAAGGAATTTGGGAACGTGCTGGGCACTGTGATTAATCCGGTTATTCCTAACGATCCAGCCCCGGACGAGTTTGCGCTCGGCCGCTGCCTCTGGATTACTTACGAGCAAGACGGTCCAGGCAACTACGTTGCCTTTGTCAGCAGCCCATTAGATACACTATATGTCCGCCGACCTAGCGAATATAGCCAACGCGAGGTCTCTTAAGGCCAGGTTCGAGAACTACGCTTTGAGCGCCGCGTCGATACGTGGACGGTCGAAGCCTATAATAATTTGGCCATCAATGTCGAGCACTGGAATCCCCATTTGACCTGATTTCTGGACAGCCTCGTTGGCGTATTCCATTTTTTCTTCGACATTTTTCTCTTCATAGGGCACGCCGAGTTTAGTCAGATAGTCTTTCGCTGCATGGCAAAAGGCACACCAGTCTGCACTGTAGATCGTTACATGCTTTTTATTCATACTTCGATTGTAGCATTCTACTATACTTTGTAAAGTATGAAATTACCGAGTGAACGCCCTTACTGAACAGTAACTACAGTCGATGTACTGGCTACCGCGCCGGCGATGCTCATAGTATATGCATAGATGCGCCAGCTACCTTTAGGCAGGCTAAAGCTCGTCGATAGATTGCCCGAACTGTCTGTAGCCAAACCGGGTTGCCAATCGGCTGTGGTGCCCAGTGGATTGAGCAGCGCGGATTGGTCTAAGCCTCCGCCGCCACACTTTCCGCCACCACTGCCGATGCCGATCAGCGAGGACGAAGCGTTGGTAGTGATCTCCCGGGGGCTATACAAGTAGTCGAATATGTTGGGCACGACTTGATTGTTTAGGTCGTACACATTGGCCGATACAACGCCGAAGACCACCGGAGCACTTAGTGGGGCACCGTCTACGCCATGCAGCGTGGCGGTTGCCGTGATGGTCTGATTGGCTTGCATCGTGGCAGGTGTAACTATTGCTAGGTTAGCCTGTTTAGAAGATGGCTTGACCGTGAAGTCAACACCTTCTGTGTGGTATTCGCCATCCTCGAAGTAGCTAAAAATAAGGTTAAATGAGGGGGCTAGGTCGTCGGTCACCGGTAGCGCGTAATTGTTCTTGCCCGCCTTAAGATCGAGCGCATTATAGCTATGTATTCTGCCCCGCTCAAGCGTTACCAATGCGTGTACTGACTTGGGTGAGTCGATAGTCAGATTTAATGTGGTGCCGATCGTGGCATCAGTTGAAGCCCCATAAATGTCCAGATCACTTAGTGCTACATCGCTAAAGACGGTACTGCCGGAGGTGTTGGCCGTGTAAAAGTATTTCGAGGCGGTAATTGCGCTATCGCTGGCGTCTGCAGCTGTTGCGGTCAACACGAGCGTAGTATTGTCAGGGTACGAACCAATTATCTCGTCGATTTCGGCGTAGCCGGTCGAATTGGTAGTAACGTTGCCTGTCGTAATAGTGTGTGTACCGTCATTGTCCACCTTACCGAGCGTGTACGAGATGGTGGTGTTGGCAAGTGGCTGATTGCTCAGTGATCTGGCGTACAAGCGCCCGACGATGTGGCCTCCAGAAGTGATTACGCTTCGACTAGGGCCGAAGGTCAGTACGCCATTGGCTTGGTGCACTACAGCCGAAGCACCACCAGCTACACTTGCGCCTGTGGGGTCGTTAAAAGTAGCTTGTACGGTAGCAACTTGGCTGTACCCGGCTGGGAACTTGCTAACGTCAATAGGCACCGTCGCCTGGCCGTTGTTGTTTAACTTCACCGTGATAGGGTTGTCGGTGATCTGCTGACCAAGTGTGCCAAAAGAGATAAGATTACCAGCCGGATTGTTTTCGTAAAACGTTCTGGCATAGATGGTGGCAGACACAGTTTGGCCTGCTAAGGCTGAGCCGTCTGATCCATAGCCAGTAATAGTGGCGGCTATGTTGTCACTAGAGATGTAGTCGGTTTTAGAGAATTGCACTGACAGCCGATAATTGGTCGGCTTGTTCGAAGTAAGCGTGAAGGCGCCGACCGGGGTGGTGGCGTCGACGGGACTATCTGCCGAGCCATTGTAGACATATAGCTGTTGACTCGTCTGGCCTTGAGCAATCGCATCACTGCTAACAGCAAAGGTTGCGTTTAGTGAGCCGCCTGGCATAACAAGCGCCTCGCTGTCGGCATAATGGGTTCCTTGCGGATCTGAAGCAACGTAGAGATGGATCGATTTGCTTGTTGGCAGCTGGTAGTTTGCGTCATTATCTGTTCGTAGGAATCCGGCGTAGCGCACGGTATCGCCGATAGCATACGTCGGTCGGTCGGTCAGCCCGTAGAGTACCGTTGAGGTGCTAAGATCTTTCTGAACACGAATGTCTGCGAGTGTTAAAGGCTCAGCGACAGGGACAACTGACGTATCGCCGTTATGTGTTGCTACTGCTAGATCAAGTGACGGTGTGTATGGCAACTGCACAGAAGTAATGTCAGTGGCTGCAAATTCTTTCAGCGTCTGGACACTGTCTTGTAAATTGTACAGCGTGACGTCGGCGGTTGATGCGCTGCCGGTTGTGAGATCTTCTACCGATACTACAGCTTGCTGGTCATCCTGACGGATAATGAGGCCAAGGTTGCTGGCAACGAGCCATGCGGAGCCCACTTGTTTGCCTTGGTTTGTCGCGACTAATACATACGTGCCTTGACTGGGGGTGAAGTTAAATGTTCCACCGTCGGCCATGTTGATTTTAGTCAATACCGCAGTTAGGCCCGTAGTATCGACGCCGTGGCTAACGAAATCCGATGAGGTATATCCATCATGTGGCGTTTTGGTGTAGACCAACGCCTGTAAGAGCTGGTCGGTGGTGCTCTTATATATAGTTATGGTATTGCCGTTTTTGACCTGGTCACCAGCGTAAATGGTGTACGTTTGAGCATCGCCGACTTTAACTGAACCGAGTGTATCGTAATAGCCGCTTCGGCTGAATAGGACCGTATTATCTGGTGTTTGTGTGGTAAAGCCGAAGGAATAGTCAGCGCCAAGCTGCGCGCCGTCGCGGCTTTGGTACTCGCCGTGGATCATAATTTTAACGGATGTACCGCCTGCAAATGGTTGCGCTGGGGTAAATACAGCTTCATGATCATTTGCGCCTTGAGAAAATGTGCCTGTAATAGCGGGCGAGGTAAAGAAGTCGCCACTGAGCTTGGAAGGATCGACCGACCGATTAAAGGTGACGGTTACCGTGTTGACATTCACGACACCCGTAGCACCATCAGCGGGGCTAGTGCCGGTGACTTGAAATGGTAAGACTACAGCAGCGAACTTTGACTTCGGCAGTGCGACCCCTGCATGGCTATGGATGATAACAGCTGCTGTTACGCCGCCGGCCAATACGACGACAGCTGTGACGATAATAGACAGCATGCGGTACTTATGAGCGTGTAACAATGCTTGGATTGAGAAACGTTTCTTAGCCGGTTTGTCGTGTTTATGCTGCTCATGCTGCTCTGGTGCGATGTTCGGTTCGCTGGTATCGGCCTGGGATTCTGGCATAGTACCTGCGTGCTCTGCTTCCGGAGTTGCGAGAGATGCTGCATCGATCTGCGCCGTGTCAGTTGGTTGCGTGCTATCGTGTGATGATTCGGTGTCCATAGGTATCCTTTGTAATTATTCTTATGATACGTGCCAGCGCGCAGTATTGCCATACTTTTGCTGGATCAGACTGTTCGTGCGGATCTGGGCGTATCAGGCACTACGGTGTTGTCCAAGATGAAATAATCGGGTATACTACAACCAATGCCTAATAAGAGCGACTCGGGCGTAACCCGCCAGCCGTCGATTACCCCTATGCATAAGAAGGGTAATGCGGCTTCTATGCCTTCCATTGATGTTAGCGCCTACAATAATCTGTTTGTCGGTATGGTGCTAAATATGTCATGGCAGCTGGCAATTGTTGTCATAGGACCGGTAGTCGGCGGGTATGTATTGGATCAGCGGTTTAATAGTTCACCATGGCTAGTACTTGTGGGTTTGGTTGTTGCAATACTTGCGACATGCGGTATTTTGTGGCGCACTGTTCGTGAAGCCAATAGCCGTATCGTCGCGCTCCAGCCAAAGGGTGGTAAAAAATAATGTTCTCTCTCCTTGCCGATTCCGGTCCCGCTGTTCACATTGCTCCTGCGCCGATTCTGCAACTTGGTGGCCTGACCATAACGAACTCCATTCTCTACGGCTGGATTTGCATGGTGATCTTGCTAGTGGTCTTTATTTGGGTGGCGCGTAAGGTGACGATCCATCCCAAAGGTGGCTTAGTCCAGGTTGTCGAGCTGATGGCAGAGTTTATGATGGGCACTGTTGAGTCTGGCTTCGACAACAAAAAGCAGGCACGCAAGTATATGCCCTACTTTGTGACACTGTTCTTTTTCTTACTCGTTAATAACTGGCTTGGTCTGCTGCCGGGTGTCGGCGAGGCGGTAACGATTAATGGCGTACCAGTGTTCCGTGCATTTACCGCGGATTTGAACGCCACGCTTGCCGCGGCGATGATCACCATGATTTACGTCTATGGCGCATCGATTGCGGCGTTTGGCAGCCCACTCAAATTCTTGCGTCACTTCTTCGTCGGAAGCCCGCTCAATCCTCTGTACCTTGTCATTGGGGTCCTGGAAATGATCACCAACCTGATGCGTGTTTTCAGCCTGGCCAT
>JANWHZ010000025.1 GCA_025450135.1 Candidatus Saccharimonadales bacterium | reverse complement strand
GTCTATCATCTTTCGACAAATAGGTATACGAATCCTCCGCAAACTTATTAACGACTAACAGGGGCCAGAAGTACGCTAGCACCGGCAGCATGAACACTAAATCCGAAGCCGTTATTGGCTGATTACCAGCATAGCGGCCAATGAGCAAGTTGGGCGCGAACACCGCCACAACCACCAGGAGCGGAACAAAGTTCAGCAGCTTTTGCATGTGTTTCATTGTACAGGAGCTGTCAGTTTAAGCGCTGGGATCAGCGTAGAAGCTTATCTTAATTGTTGCTTAATCAACCTATTTATAGTAGAAATGAAATTCCGGTACGTTTCAGTATGCGGCATTTTTTATGGACGTTTTGGGAGATCTGCCGTTGGCTGGCGCTTGTGTCAAATGAGACGCGAGTAGTATTCGCTAGCCAGCAGAAGGACGTTAAACCATGCGTCAACATCTCAGCAGTACTAGCCTTCTCTGCACGATTATGCGGGGACCCATCGCTCTGTTCGTCATCGTGTTCTGTCCCGGAGCCATCCTACTGACGATGCACATCATCCACGACGGCACACTGAACAGCAACGGCTGGCAAACTGGTATACACGACCACGGAAGCAGAGTGCCTGGTTCAGGCCCGGCACTCTCCCTACGGGGACTCAGGACAAGAGCTAATGCTCATGCAATCGGCAGCCGCGGCCACCGCTGCAGCTCCCTGCCTGACGCAGACGGCCCTTAAAAGAGGATGATGCCGACAAGGCTCAGCGGCTACCGCCGTTACATAGCCCTCTTTTGCCCCAACTCCAAACAGTTAATAGAACACTAACAAAACACTGGGTACTCGCTCGGTGTTTTGTTATATCAGGCAACGGGACTATATCCCTGCCAAGTTCAGCTACCATATTTTTAAAACGTTGTTGGTGCCGCGAGCCGGAATCGAACCGGCACGAGCTTACGCTCACAGGATTTTGAGTCCAGCGCGTCTACCTGTTCCGCCATCGCGGCACAAACGACATTTCAAAGTTCTACGCTGAGGCATGGCCCCAGCTACAAAGCACTAATAACTGGTAGTTATCAGAGGTAGATTGTACTATAATCACCTCCGTAACACCAGCATAAGTTTATTCAACGTGCCAGATTCAAACCCACTATTTCCGGACAACGAACAGCCGCAAGACAACGGCTATGTCCTACCGCGTCAAGATAAACATATCGATCCCGTACCAGCCGTAGAAGGGGCACATGAAGCCATCGAACTGATACGTAAAAAGCTTGAGCGGATTTACGCTGAGGAGCCCGACCCATTAGCAGAGGAGCGAAAGGCTTTGGCAGCACCCAAGCCGCGAAGCAAACATCAGCAGTTCATGTATGAGCTATCAGTTAGCGGCAAAAGCCTAGCCGAAATTCAGACAGCATGGCATACCTATTACACGCGTCTACCCGATACCGAAAAACACCAGGTATGGCAGGAGTTCTACGCCGCAAACGGCATGAATACAACCAGCGCTCCCGAACCACGTCAGACATTACTCCACCAACCAAAAACTGAGCATATCCAGCCAGCGGCGATGTCAATGGCATATGCTAAATCTCGTTCGTCACCATTACCGCAAACCGCACCACTGCCAGAAAAACGTGCGCGCAAGCGACCACACATGCCGCGAGATATCCGCTCGGCCTCTGAGCTTCGCGGTGTCATTCGTAGCAAAGTTAGTGCCGGCGGAAGGCTAAAGGCTCGCCACCACCTCCAATCGCTTGGATTTGGTCTCGCAATCGGGCTCGTGACCGTTATTATTACGCTATTTAGCTTCTTTAACGAGATTGTCATAGCTCCCTTCATCCAGCCGGGGCGGGCAAGTGCAACGCCGATCATTATCGACCCAAATGCAGTCAGCCCGAGCAGCACTCCCGAGATCATTATCCCCAAGATCAATTTGGAGATTCCAGTCGATTTCTCGCAAACATCAGACGACGAAAACACGATCCAAAATGCATTGGAAAACGGCATTGTTCACTACCCATCAACGGTCAAGCCCGGACAAACTGGCAATGCGGCGTTCTTCGGCCATTCCAGTAACAACATCTTTAACCCCGGCAAATACAAGTTCGCATTCGTACTCCTGCATGAAGTACAGCCTGGTGACACATTCTACATCACGTACAACGGCAAAATCTACGTATACAAGGTGTTTGAGCGTCTTGTGGTTGATCCGAACGACGTCAACGTGCTTGATAACATCGCTGGCCACACGGCAACCGCTACGCTCATTACCTGCGATCCGCCAGGTACCACCTTGCATCGATTAGTGGTGGTCGGCGACCAGGTGAGCCCGGACCCTTCCAATAATGCAGCTGGCAGCAATACCATCTCTACTGCCCCCAGCGCGCCGACTGCACTACCGGACAACGGTCCGACCCTCTGGGACAGGATCTGGCAGTCCATCTTTTAATATTTGATAGTATCGCGCGTGTTAAGTACCAGAATGGGTCGTAACTGATCTGCCAATAACAGCGGCGGGCGTACTGATTACTGCGTGGGGCCTGCTCGCTACGCAATCTGGTAGTTAACTTATTGATCGGCGGGCGTACGTAATGAGGTACTCGTAAGAAGTTCTTGCGACTTATCCGCAGCCGACGGCACAAACGCGTACATAACCTTGTACTGTTGGTCAAAGGCTAGGTCATAGTGCGGATCAGCTGAAACAAGCACCTGTTGATTCTGGCCGTCATAGTCCATTGCAATAATTTGTCCCTTAGATACGAGATCAAGATGGGCACCGTCCATCCAGCTGACATGCGTCCGGGGCGTGTCAAGTGTCGAAGACATTGTAAAACTAAAACCTTGCTGATTCTCGGCATCGTATGTTGCCAGTTGCGTACCATTTTCAAATAAGACATACTGCGCTGTCGTCGAGAATGATACATAAGTAGGGTTCTTTATACGAAACACCTGCACTGGTACCGCCGCTCCAAGCTGGGTGCTATTGATTTGGTCGATTGGGTTTTTATAGACAAACGCCGCATCTTCGTCACTCGAACTGATGGCAACATACAAGTCATCGTTATAACTGGCGACATCGAGCAAATATGTTGAACTAACTGCCGACTGTCTGATCATATAGCTTTTCGAGCCATCATAGAGATCGAAGTTCACTTTCGACGGGTCGGTTGGGCTTGGAGTTACATATAAAACGGTACTATCACCGTACGACTCAAATGCTGATACGTCTTTCAGGTAAAGTTGAGGCGCTGGCGATCCCAGACTCGCTTGTGATAGTTCGTGCGTAGCAGTATTCCAAACCAGATACTGGTCATACTTATTATTCCGAAACCTAACATCAGTGTTGATAAGCGGCAAATCAAGCATCTTCGTTACATTAATAGAATCGGTCGGGCTGGAACGCTGCAAAAGCACATATTCGGCATTTGATCCATATACGTGCTTGAGCAGGACATGGTCGTTGTCATCAGCCCAGGCGACCAGTTGCAGGCTCTGGGAGCCTACGGTAGCAGCTATCACGCTGCTTGGGATAGTAACAACGGTAGGTGCCTGTTTCGGATTCGTTAAGTCAAATAGGTCAAAGGAGCCAAAGACGTCTGGGCGTTCCACAAGCAGCCAGTGTCGGTCGGCGCTTTCAGTGGTAAGCGCAGGAGTAGCTGAGTATGTACGCGTTGTATTTGCCGTTAGGTTGACAGGGAATAAGAAAGGATAAACGTATGACTCAACCGCACCACCGTTCACAGTAATTGGCCGCTGCCAGTCACGGTAACCGGCGCGTTTTAAGTCAAAGTTGTACGTACCTTCCGGCAATACCAGCTTGCTATTGGTATCACTGCTATATCGCGCGCCGTTCATGTATATCTGGGCTGGGTTCGGGTTACTGGAGAGAAAGAGCAGACCACTTTGGATTACCTTACCGTTTTGTAGCCCAAATCCATATGAAACAAACAATAGAATAATAGTAAGGAGCAGGAGTGCGATGGCAATAAGCACATAGCCGGCAGCCAACAATATGTTGTGACGCAGCCGCTGGCTAGGGTCCATGAAATCCATTGCTTCCATATGTATGTGTATGTTAGTGCGTCAAGCTGAGAGCAGACGCTATTTTTATCATGCTCAGTCTTATTATGCTGCCACTTGCGTTCTCAGTGCAAGTAGGTTTAAGATAAAGATGTTTACGCTTAATTGTCAGGCAGGGTACATAAAAGAAACATGGCCCAAAACACACACATCCTGGAGCTGAACGGCAGGCGGTATAACGCCATGACCGGTGAGTTGTTGGCCGATCTGGCAAAGTCAGTTGACGGTTTCTTGCCGGCTGGCGCCCATACAGTAGTTGAAGCTAAGCCGATCATGCCGTTACAGCCCAACCTTGAAGCCGCCTCGCAGCATTCAAGAGCCCAGCGAGCGGAGGCTCATCACCGTGCGCCACATCAGCTGCAACATTCAAAGACCCTGATGCGAAGCGCTGTGCACCACCCAAGCGATTCGTTGAAGCGCCACCTGAAAACGTTTTCGAATACAGGTACCTTAGTGAAAACGCCCATATTTGACATCGCTCCAAAGCGATCCGCAGACCTGGTAGACCCCAGACGTCTCAAGCATGCACATACCGTCCCACGCAGCCAGCTCGTGCGACGCTTTGCTGCCTCCGATGCTCAGCTTCGTGCTACCCAACCAGCAGTAGCTGCACGGGCAGTAAACACCTATCAGAGATCGGCGGCACCAGCAGCAGCACCTCGCCCAGCCGCCCCAGTGCATCAGCCTGCATATGACGTCTTCGAACAGGCTCTACGAACCGCCAATAGCCACAAGGAACCATACCGCCCTGTCAAGCAAAAAGGCAAGAAGCTCCACCGGTTGCGACAAGTTACAAGTATCGTCGCCTCGAGCCTTGCCATCTTATTGATCATTGGGTTCGTGGCCTACCAGAACTCAACTGTTCTCCAGCTTAGGCTGGCTGCGTCACGCGCCGGCATCAACGCCACACTGCCAGCCTGGCAGCCAAGCGGCTTCACGCTCGGCAGCTTTACCTCAGGACCCGGTAACTTGACTGTTAGCTATAAGAGCCCCGGCGGTCAGGAATACACGATTGCCCAGAGCGCCTCAAGCTGGGACAGCACGTCACTGTTGAGCAACTACGTGTATCCGAATAACGAGACTTATGACACGATTAGCTCGGCAGGCACAACAATTTACACCTATGGTAGCAACAATGCAACCTGGGTCAATGGTGGTATCTGGTATAAACTGACCAGTAACGGGAACCTGAGCAACAGCGAGATTGTCAACATTGCCACTTCGATGCAGAGTTAGCCAATCTGGCAGGCTAGCGTCTCGTACGCTATACTATGTCAGATGAAGCAACCTGTTAGAACCCGTTTTGCACCAAGCCCGACCGGCTTTATGCACGTTGGAGGTGTCCGCACTGCACTGTTTGCGTGGCTCGTCGCCCGTCAGAGCGGGGGACAGTTCCTTTTACGTATTGAAGATACTGACAAAGCACGTGAAGTCGAAGGTTCGATCCAGCACATTATCGACAGCTTGGACTGGCTTGGCCTCAACCGTGATGAAGGCGTTGGCACCGGCGGCCCATACGCACCATATTTGCAAAGTGAACGCCGCGACCGGCATATGGAGTGGGCACAAAAGCTGATCGAACAGGATAGAGCGTACGCGGATACTCGCAGCGAAGAGGAACTTGATGTAATCCGTAAAGATGCGGCCGACAAGAAGAAACCATTTCTCGCTCGTGACTACCGCCCGGAGCACCCGCCAAAGTGGGAACCTGGTATGCCGCTGCGCTTTAAAAGCAAGCCGACGGCCTATAGCTGGCACGATGAAGTCATGGGCGACATTCACACCGGGCCAGAAGTTGTTGATGACTTTATCATTGTGAAGGCCGACGGCTATCCGACGTATAACTTCGCGCATATTATCGACGACGTCGATATGAGGATCACACACATCATGCGTGGCCAAGAGTTTGTCTCTAGTGTGCCGAACTATCTCAATCTGTACGAAGCACTAGGGATTACCCCGCCGGTCATGGCGCACCTACCACAGATCTTGCGCCCCGACGGTACCAAGAAACTTGGCAAGCGCGACGGTGCTAAGGATATTCTGGACTACGCTAAGGACGGCTACCTGCCAGAAGCAATGCTTAATTTCTTGGCCTCTTTAGGCTGGAATGACGGTACCGAGCAGGAAATTTTTAGCAAAGATGAGCTCATCCAAAAATTTGAACTCGACCGCGTGCAACGGTCCGGTGCACGGTTTGACGAGAAACGACTGGAATGGATGAATGGGTACCACATTCGCCAGTTATCAATTGGTGAGTTATACACACGCGCCGAAGGATTCTGGCCAGAGGAGGCAAAAGGTGCGACCTCCGAGTACAAGGAAAAAATCCTTTCGCTTATACAGGAGCGGCTGAAATATCTCGCTGAAATACCGTCACTAACACGCTTTTTCTTCACTGACTTGCCAGTTGATCGGAGTCTGATTGAAAACAATAAATACCTTAGTAGCGCCGACGTAGTGCACCTCAAGACCTTGCTAGAGACAGCGCGGGCAGAACTCGCGGACAGCAATTTTTCTGTCGAAGACTTGACCAATCGCTTAAATGGCCTACTGGGGCTAACACACACAAAACCAGGTGTTCTGTTTAGTCTCATCCGCATTGCTACCACCGAAGCACCGGCAAGTCCGGCGCTGGCCGATACCTTGTCAGTACTAGGCAAAGACACGTCGCTTCGTCGTATCGACTTGCTGCTTGCTGCATTGTAAGATTTTTCTCCATCATGCACACGCTTTGTTATACTGAAGCATATGCATGATGATATTCGGCCGCCGCGGGCGTCCCATGAGCCAGCGTTGGTATCCTCGAGCGGAGAACATTCGACTGCACCACGTACCGCTACCGACCCCGAGGATTTGGTCATAGACGAACATAAAATTGAAGCGGAATTTGGTCCGGCACTGGGCGGCTCTGGGGCTGATATCGCGCTGGCCGAGACGCCACGTATGAAACTGAAGAAGTTGTTGCCATCTATGACCCATAAGGGCAACCACAAGCGCGAGCTCATCTTAATCGGCGTTGCTCTCACCATTGTGCTTGCCGCTGCTGCTACTTCATTCCTCGTCATACAACGTTATCAGCCAGCCGTCGCAAAGTTGCCTGTCATTGTGGTCCATAAGAAACCGCCGGCACCAACAATCGTTCCGAGCACCCTGACCGGCCTGCCAATTGACCCAAGCATTAATGACCGCCCAGTAACAGCCGTTATGATTGAGAACAGTTTTGACGCCCGGCCGCAGTCAGGCCTCGACCAGGCTGGAGTCGTCTTTGAGGCCCTAGCCGAAGGGGGCGTAACCCGATTCATGGCGCTATACCAGGACTCACAGCCTGATTATCTCGGCCCAGTTCGTAGCGCCCGGCCATATTACATTGAGTGGTTGCTCGGCTTCGATGCAGCATATGCCCATGTCGGCGGCAGCCCAGACGGGCTGAGCGACATCAACGCCTGGGGCGTGAAGGATCTGAACGAATTCTATAATGCTGGCGCCTATGAGCGTATTTCAAGCCGGTACGCACCGCACAATGTGTATACTTCTATTGCGCAGCTCAACCAGGTAGAGACAGCTAAAGGTTATGGCAAGAGTAACTACACCGGTTTCATTCGCAAGCCAAAAGAAACACCCAGCAAAACGCCGACCACCACCAGTATTAACATAAACTTTTCCGGTCCTGACTACGACACGCATTACGACTACGATGTAACAACCAATACCTACAAACGCAGTGAGTCGGGCGAACCTCACATGGAACTACATAAAGATGGTACACAGGTGCAAATTGCACCCAAAGTCGTGGTTGCAATGATTGTACCTGAGCAAAACGGCGCGCTTGACTCAAGCGGCGCCTATTATGCCAACTACGCTGCTATTGGTAGTGGCCAGTTACTCGTCTTCCAGGACGGCACCGTGGCAGCCGGCACCTGGACCAAGACCGGCAACACCTCACAGATCGTGTTCACTGACAGCAATAGCCAACCGCTGGCGCTCGACCCAGGGCAGACTTGGATTGCTGCCACGCCACTTGCAAGCAACGTAAGCTACAAATAGGACAACGGTAGAGCAGGTGGATTATTTCGAGGGGGCCAAGATCCAAATCCGCGCTTACCTTATTTTCGTTATACTCGCCGAAAATCTGCTGCTTATCGTCGGCATCTGGTTCGCCGTCGCCAAATTATACCTGCCGCTCGCCTATGTCGCGCTCGGTGCTTACGCCGTTAGTGTCATCATGACATTCATTATTACCGTCGCGGCTACTGACTTCGCGATGCAGCCGTTGCAGGCTATCTGGCGAGCCGTCATGCACTTAGCGCCAAATCACAACAACGTTGCGGCACCCGACATTAATAAGCTGGTCGTTGGCCGAACACTAGTAACCAACCTGACAGCCCAAATTTACCAAATCGCCAGCGTAGCCGAACAAACAGCGAGTGTGGTAGATAAGCAGTCGAGTAGTCTAAAAGCCAATTTCATAGCTAGTAACATGCCGCTGCCACTGTTCGTACTCGATGCTAGCCAAACAATTGTCTATACCAACGCTGCCGCTGGGGCGTACCTGGGGCGTAACGCAGACGACATGATCGGCCAAAATGTCTACTCTATTCTCAATATGCTATTTCCAAGCGAGGCAACATTCAATGTCTGGTTACAGCAAGCCAAAACTAATTCCGTAACATCGAGCAGCTTTTGGGAGCGTGTCCGCATTGACGTCAGCGACAACCAACCAACACGCTTATTTGACCTTGCCGCCTATTACAACAAAGGTAACTCATTGCATTATGAGACGATGCTCATTCTATTCGACCATACCAAATCGTATAGCCAAGACGACCAGGCAGTCAGCCTGATTGCTCTCGGCGTTCATGAGCTGCGTACGCCGCTCGCATTGCTGCGCGGCTATATCGAGACGTTCGACGAAGAGACCCAAGGCAAGCTCGATCCCGAGCTTGCCGGCTTTATGGCCAAGATGAAGGCGACTGCCCAACAGCTTACTGCATTTGTAAATAATATCCTGAACGTCGCACGCGTCGATAACGACCAACTATCGCTAAAACTTCACGAAGAGAATTGGCCAATGGTACTACAATCTGCCGTTGATATGATGAGTTTACGTGCTGAAGTGCGCGGTATCACACTGAAGCTAAACATTGCTGAGGGCCTGCCAACGGTCGGGGCCGACCGCATCAGTATGCAGGAAGTCATCGATAATCTGATCGACAACGCAATTAAATATAGCGGCAGCTCTAAACAGATCACGATTAGCAGCTCGGTGAATGCCGAAGGTTTCGTCGAGACTTCGGTGCAGGATGATGGCGTTGGCATACCGGCTAATATTGTGCAGAATCTATTTACCAAGTTCTATCGTGATCACCGCAACCGTGCTCAAATTGGCGGTACCGGCCTTGGGCTCTTTTTGTGCAAAGCTATCGTCACGGCTCACGGTGGCAACATCTGGGTCAAGAGCAAGGAAGGCAAGGGCAGCACGTTTAGCTTTACGCTGTTGCCCTACTCCCGCCTTGCCGATGAAGTGAAAAACAGCGACAACAAAGAGATCGCCCGTGTCGCTCACGGATGGATCAAAAACCACTCACTCTATAGAAGATAAGCCACCTGATCTGCACAACCTGCTACAATAGCGATATGGATTTGCAGCCCTCCTCAATGACTCCGATCGATACCACCACCTCACCGCATGCCGGCAAACATATCCTTTGCGTCGAAGATGAACACTTTATCAGCGAGTTGTACGCACGCGCTTTGACTAAAGCGGGTTACCTAATCGACATTGAGTCAGATGGCACAAACGCGCTTGCCAAGGCTCAGTCTGACAACTACGACGTGATCTTACTTGACCTCATGATCCCGAGTATTGACGGTATCGAAATCCTGCGCCGCCTGCGTGACCCAGCCCAAACCAAACCGCTCAAGGCCAAGGTCATTATTATCACCAACCTCGAGCAACGCGATGACGTTCGCGCTGACATCGAGAAGCAAGCAGATGGTTATATCATCAAAGCCGAGATTACGCCCCACGAACTTGCCGAATTCCTCGACAACATGGCCCTGTAAGCTCTGTTACACCACACTACGACTCTTTCTTCCCCAGGTCTATATCAAACAACAGTTACGGGCAGCAGGGGAGCGACCTCGTCACCGATGCGCAAAATCTGGCCTACCCGGTCGAGCACTACGACGCCCAGTTTCCTAACCTACTCTACTCCTGGCATTTCGGCCCATACCATAGCTGATTACTCCTCGTTTGCCCGAGCGTCTTCTCGCAGGTCAGTCACTTTTCCACAATGGTTACGCTTACAGTAGCCCGACCATCTGTTCGTTGTGGCTCCCCCAGATAGCAGCCGCGGTAACTTTTACACGACAAATCCGCTTGCAGGGTCAACGAATTAGCTCCTATACTAAGCGTTAGCCATGTGTGGGCCGCAGTTTTAGCTGCCTCCTCCATACAGACTTCAAGAACTCGGCAAGTTAGAACGATCGTTACTAGCTCGCCTCTAACCCAACCAGGGACCTACAGGGTTAACTGATAAGCAGACGGCTTGCAGTACAACACGGCTCCTTCATAAACCTCCGTCACCGCTGTTAATTCACAGATCGGGTCTCTTAATTTATCTAAAGGAGTTCTTGAAATGAGCACATTCTCTAGCGCAGAAGTTGACGTCAACGCTTTCTACTTTGCCGGTAAGGACATGAAAAGCTTCCCGCGCCGCATCAGTGTCGGCGATCAGGCAGTGACCTTTGCTGACGGCCTGCGCGTCGCTGTGCAGCGCGGCAGCGAGCTGACATACCTATTCGATATGTTAGCCACTGACGGCGGCACCTACCGCTTGCGCCAGCAGGGTAACCAATGGACACTACTGGAGGCACGGTAATGGACGGCGACGTTTTAAATTCGAACGACGGCGTCAGCGTCCATGCTGGCTTCCCGAATCCGGCAGCCGACCGACGTTTGCACGGTCTTGATCTGAATGAATTGCTTGTGCAACGGCCAAGTAGCACATTTATCTTTCGCATCCGCGGTGAAGAGGGGATTACCCAGGGAATCTTTGACGGCGACATCGCCGTTGTCGATCGGGCAGCCATCCCACGGTCAATGGACTATATCCTATGGCATGATGGCGTTCGTTTCAAGTTTTCTCGCCAGTCGCACATCGCTGCAGGCGCCACACAGTGGGGCGTCATTACTGCCGTTATTCATCAGTACCAGACGAAAGAGCGTTAAACTATGTCTGGCCAGCTCAGTGCACAGAAAATCTATGCGCTTGTCGACTGCAATAATTTCTTCGTCAGTTGCGAACGTATATTCCGGCCGGACCTTGAAGGTAAACCGGTCGTTGTCTTATCCAGCAATGACGGCTGCGTCGTCGCGCGGAGTAACGAAGCTAAAAAGCTTGGCATTCCGATGGGCATGCCGGCATTCAAATTACGCGATCTGTTCATACACGAAAAAGTCATTCGGTTTTCCGCCAATTTTGAACTCTATAGCGACATATCCCGGCGCATCACCAGTATTTTGGTTGCTGTCACGCCACGCACAGAGGTGTACTCGGTCGATGAGTCGTTCCTCGATATATCTGAGGTAGCAATCGAGAATTACACTGATTGGGGCAGGGCGCTACGCCAACACATTTTGTGCGCCGTCGGCGTACCGGTCTCAGTCGGCATCGCACCGACTAAAACACTTGCCAAACTCGGCGCCGATTACGTCAAAAAGCACGACG